>NZ_DAHVSH010000174.1:0-38835 GCF_027324685.1 Haloactinopolyspora sp. | reverse complement strand
ATCGGCGCGTGCGGACTGGTGGGTCTGATCGGGATGCTGATCGCGTTCCGCTGGTACCTACCACGGGCACGTGCGGCCTACCTGGCCGAAGGCGCCGCCGGGTCAACGCTCGCCGAGCTGATCACCACCACCGCATCCGGGGCGCGCACCATCGAGGCCTTCGGTCTGCAGCAGCGCCGGCAGGCGGCGTGCGACGACGCCATCGGCACGGCTCGCCGAACCCGGCTGCGGACTCTTCAGCTACGCAGCGTCTTGTTCCCGGCCGTGGACGTGTCGCTCGTGCTGCCGATGGTCGGTGCTCTCCTGGTCGGCTCGGTCCTGATGCACGCCGGTTCGATCACGGTGGGTGCGGTCGTCGCGGGCGCCCTGTATGCCCAGCAGCTCATGCAACCGCTGGACACGATCCTGCTGTGGACCGAGACGATCCAGAGCAGCGGTGCATCGTTCGCCCGGATCGAAGGGGTGGCCGAGGCGGCACGAACTCCGCCCGGCCGATCGAACCGTCCGGAAGACGCGCACGTCCGGTTCACCGATGTGCATTTCGCCTACGACGGTGGGCCGGACGTGGTGCATGGCATCAACCTCACCATCCGCCCGGGTGAACGGCTGGCCGTGGTCGGGCCGTCGGGCGCCGGAAAAACGACCCTGGGACGCCTGCTCGCCGCAGTGGACGTTCCGCGTACCGGGCGGGTGAGTATCGGCGGTGTTCCCGTCACCGAGCTGGGTGTCGACGAGTTGCGCCGCCACGTCGTGCTGGTCACCCAGGAGCATCACGTCTTCCTCGGCACTGTGCGGGACAACCTGCTGATCGCCCGACCGTCCAGCCCGGACGAGACGCTGCGGTCCGCGCTGGCGACGGTCGGCGCGCAGTGGGTCCATGAGCTGCCCCAGGGCCTCGACACCGAGCTCGGCGACGGCCACCATCGGCTGGACGGGGCGCAGAGCGAGCAGCTCGCGCTGGCACGCGTCGTCCTCGCGAACCCCCACACCGTCGTCCTCGTCGAGGCCACCGCGCTACTGGATCCGGCTAGGGCACGCCACACCGAGCGTGCGCTGGCCGCCGCGCTGCGCGGACGGACCGTGATCGCCATCGCCCATCGCCTGCACACCGCCCGGGACGCCGACCGGATCGCCGTACTGAACGACGGACGTCTCGACGAGCTCGGCACGCACGACGAATTGCTCGCGACCGACGGCGCCTACGCCGCGCTGTGGCGTGCCTGGCACGGAGAGAGCTGAACGCGGCCCGGGAGGTCACATTCGTTCAAGTCAAGCCCGTGTGATCCGGCCTACCGTTGCGATGAAGAAGCCCGCTCTCATCGAGGAGAGGTCAGTGATGGTCACCGCTACTCCGTATCTCTGCGTCGCCGGTGCGTCAGCGGCGCTCGACTTCTATGCCTCCGCCTTCGGGGCCGAGGAAGTGTCCCGCTGGACCGATCGCGAAACCGGCATGATCGGCCACGCTGAGTTCGTCATCGACGGCGCTCGGTTCTTCCTGGCCGACGAGTGGCCGGAAGGCGGCGTCTACAGTCCCGCGACGATCGGGCGGACTCCGGTGTCGTTCGTCCTCGAGGTGGAGGACGTCGACGCTGTATTCCAGCAGGCTGTGGCCGCCGGAGCCAAGGTCGAACGGCCGGTCGCGGACTCGCCACACGGACGCAACGGCTGGCTGTTCGACCCGTTCGGGCACCGATGGAGCATCTCGGCGCACGACCCGGGGAAGTCGGCTACGGACCTGCAGAACGAGGTCGGCGACGAGTACGTCATCACCTGACTGCGCTCGGCCGCGTCGACGGCTGACGTGCACGTACGGTGACGTGCCGTAGGCATGATGCGGGCCGGGTACCTGTTGGTGGTCCCGGCCCGTGTTCGTCCTGGTTGTTGGCGGAGGCGGCGGGATTTGAACCCGCGAGAGGGTTTGAGCCCTCAACCCGCTTAGCAGGCGGGCGCCATAAACCAGGCTAGGCGACGCCTCCCCACCCGCTGAAAACAGCAGGCGTCGCAAGGTTACCCGGCCCCGCGTGGCGCGGCAAAGTGGCTGATCCTGACGGTTGTGAACCATGGGCTGACGGCCCCGGCGTACCATGTCGCCGGGAGTGGAATGACGTGACGGCTGCAACCATTCAGCGGTCTCGGACGTCTTCTACATGAAACGACCCGATACGGCATGGTTCCGCGTGGTGCTTATGCTGGCTCGGGCGCGCAAGCGAGCGGAGAGGTGACACCGCGTGGAGCACATGCGAGGTGGCTCCGGGACACGTCGCGCCCGCCTGAACGCCCGCCGCCGGCGCCGCAACGAGCGTTACGGGCGCTTCCTGGGTCTCACCGCCCTGGGCACGCTGCTGCCGGGCAGCGGATTGATTGCAGCAGGTAAGCGCCGCCTCGGCACGTTCATCCTCTTCCTGCTCGGGTTCGCGCTGGTGATCGCACTCGCCGTCGTCGCGCTGGTGCCGCAGTCCGAATTGGCCTCCTACGCCGGTGACCGGCAGATGTTGTTCGTCATCGGAGCCGGGTTGGCGATCACCGCAGTGATCTGGCTGGCCATCGCGATCGGATCACATCGATCGTTGGAACCGGATGGACTACCCCCGGGTCGACGCCTGGGTGGTGCCCTGGTCGTCATCGTGGCCGCGTCGCTCGTGGTGTCGCCCATGGCCGTCGGCTCCCGGTACGCCTTCACGCAGCGCGATCTGATCGGTGCGATCTCCGGCGGACACAGCAACACCACGCCCGACATCGACGAAGCCGACCCCTGGGCCGACAAGCCCCGCCTGAACGTGCTGTTCCTCGGCGGCGACGCCGGCGAGGGCCGCGAAGGGCTGCGGCCGGACACTCAGATCGTCGCCAGCATCGACACCGAGACCGGGGCGACGACGATGATCTCGCTGCCTCGCAACCTCGGCAACGTGCCCTTCCCCGAAGGCACTCCACTGCACGACATCTATCCGGACGGCTTCACCGGAGAAGGCGACGAGCTCGAATGGATGCTCAACGCCGTCTACCGCAACGTGCCCGAGGCGCACCCCGAGATCTTCGAAGGGGTCGAGAACAAGGGCGCCGATGCGAACAAGTGGGCCGTCGAAGGCGCCTTGGGTATCGACATCGACTACTTCATGCTCGTCGACCTCGCCGGTTTCCAGAGCGTGGTCGAGGCGCTCGGCGGAATCACGCTCGACGTCCCGCGCGACATCCCCATCGGGAACAAGACGCTGCCCAACGGCGAATGCTCCGAACCCCGCGGGTACGTGAAGGCCGGGGAGAACAGGCACCTGGACGGTGCCGAGGCGTTGTGGTTCGCCCGGTCGCGCTGCCCTGGCGACGACTACGAGCGGATGGCGCGGCAGCGGTGCGTCATGGACGCCATCGTCGCCAAGGCTGATCCCACAACGCTGGTCAGCCGATATCAGAAGCTCGCCAGCACCGCCGGTGAGATCATCACCACCGATGTTCCCGAAGGCATGTTCCCGGCGCTCATCTCGCTGATGCTCAAGGTCAAGGACGGCAGTCTCAAGAGCCTCACGCTCGACCGCGACTTCTTCGCCAGTATGGGCACCACCTCGAGCGATCCTGACTACGACGCCCTGCACGAACGGATCGACGAGATTCTCAGCACCGACTCGTCGAAGTCCACACCCGACGAGGACGACACCGCGCCGGACGACACCACCGAAGCCGGCGAACAGGCCAGCACCGACGCTGCCAGCGGTGACCAGCCGGAATCCGACGCCGTCGACGAGTCCAGCCAGTACGTTCCCGCCTCCGACGAGGCCGATGAAGACTCCGACGGATCCGATGCCGGCTCCGAGGACGAATCGGGCGGCAGCTCGGAAGATGACGATGAAGGCGAAGAAGCCGACCCGGACCAGCCGGTCGACGCCGGCGAGGTCTGCTGACCGTCGGCCGTCGGGGGACTCACTCGTACATGACGTAGACCGGTGTCGGCGTCAGGGACAGGACCTGGTCAGGGGTCATGAGCGGCCCGCTGTGGGTGTCTTCGTCGAAGAACAACTTGAACCCTGCGTGCACGTCCGACGTCGTCCGCCGCATGAGGGTCCGCCAGGTGTCCTCCTTGTCAGAACGCGCGCCGATTCCGTCCACGCTCTTGATCGGCACCACACCAGGGTGGCGGCGTAGCTTTCCCTCGTCACGCACCACCGAGGCGTGAACCTGGTGGAAGACCATCACCTTCTCGGGCAGGTCGTGCTGATGCACCAGGGACGACAAGTAGGCGGCGGCGTCGTCGAGTTCCTGGCCGGTCGTGCTGCCGTACACCTCGCCGGGAACCTCACCAGGACTCACCGCCCACTCCGGATCGAGCGCGACGCCGACATCGGGTTCGCTCAACCACCGCTCGAGGTGACGGAGTTCGTCGACGAAGCCGGCTCGGCCGGGCTGGATGTTCAGCAGGAGCAGGGCGCCGTGATCGCGCGCGGCGTCGAGGTAGGTCTGGATGACGTGGTCGGGCTCGCGGGTCCGGTACATGCCGTCAGGACCAGGGGTGCGGTGCGCGATGACGGTGATCAGCTCGAACACCGGGATCACCTGGTCGACGCCCGAAGCGTACTTGGCGGCGATGCGGTCGAGCTGTGCCGGGGCGGTGTCCAGGTTCTCGATGAACAACCGGCCGAAGGCTTCCGAACGCCCACCGGAGAACCCCACCAGCCGGTGGTCGGGCAGGACCTCGTGCCCTCCGCTCGGAAGCGTCGGGGTCGAACGGTTGCGATCTGGTGCCGAGGGCGAACGGGACGCCGAGGCGGACGGCGACGCCGAAGCGGACGGCGACGCCGGGGGTGACTCAGACGTGGGCGCCTGCTGCGATTCGGGCTCCGGGGTGCCCGAACAGGCGGTGATCAGGGCGACGGTGACGATTGCGACGAGGGGGAGAAAGCGGTGCATCACCCCCAGTGTGTACCGGCCGTCAACTAGGGAGGCGTCAGCGGCCGGTAACCGCGATCGTCGTTGAGCCGCGATCGAAGCTCACGCGCGAGCGTCCGCGGCTCGACGTCGAGCACGGTCGTCCGGATCAGGCTCTGGCGGCCACCGGCGAGGTCGATCGAGACGTAGGAGCCGTCGGTCTGCACCTTGCGGACGTCGCGCCAGGCACCGCGGCGCACGCCGAGTCGGAAACCGGTGGTGTTGACGAATCCGTCATCGTCGAGCACCAGCCGCGTGCCCCGGCCGAACACGCGAAGGACTCCCACCACGAGCACCACGGCGAAGAGCACCGCCGCCACGGCGAAGACGACCATCGCCACGACGCGCAACCACGAAGGCAGGTCGGCCGCGAAGACCAGGCTCGCGACGATGGTGAGCAGACCCAGGCCGATGGCGCCGACCCCGACGCCGCGGACAGCCAGTCCGACCGGCGGGCCGTAAACCGTACGAGTCACCTGACCAGTGTGACACCGCCCAGGTCAGTGCGCGTCACCGGCGGCGGTCGCCATCCTGGCTCGGCTGTCGGCGATGAACCGGCACAGCGGGCACAGGTCCATGCCGTGCCGACGGCGCCATCCGGTGAGCACAGCGCGAGCGTCCTGCGGGGTCGAGCCGACGTTTCCGAGGTCACCACAGTGATCGCAGACGATGGCTACCTGCGCGCTCATCATGCTCCTTGTCGCTACCGGCCCGAGGGCCGCACCGGGCGGCGATGACGCCGATCACTTCCAGGATGCCTGATGACACGCGATCATGACGGCAAGTCAGCGAAATCGGTGTAGCCCGCGAGGGCGCCGTACCCACGGCGGACGCAAAAGCGGAGGGCATGGGATTCGAACCCATGAGGACGGAGAGGGCCCCGCCCTAGAACTTTTCAAGAGTTCCCCGTTCGGCCACTCCGGCAGCCCTCCCGGCGGTGCCCAGTGTGCCACGTCAGCCGGGCGCGGATCGAGTCGCCGGACCAGGCGTGCAACCCAGATGATCTCCGCGCTGCTCGAGACGCTCGCGCTGTGGCAGTATCGGGCCCGGTGAACGAGGACGTGGAACCCGTCGAAGTCGCTCTGCCGGGCGGCAACGTCGGCGGGGCCAAGCTCGTCGGCGACGTCGTGCTCCGCCCGACCGGTCCATGGACGCCTGCCGTGCATGCGTTGCTCGACCATCTGCACCGGGTGGGTCTCGACTCCATCCCGCGCGTCCTCGGCGTCGACGACCAGGGCCGCGAGATGCTGACCTACATCCCGGGCCGGAGCATCGCGGCCGATTCCGAGTTCGTCGGCGATGCCCTGCTCACCAGCGCGGTGGCTTGGCTGCGCCGATTCCACGATGCGGCTGCGACTTTCCGCCCGAGCGGCGTGCGCCGCTGGCGCCACGGCCCGCGGGCACTGGCGGAGCACGAGATCGTGTGCCACAACGATCCAGGCGCCTACAACTGGATCGTCGACGGCGACCGCGTCGTGGGCGTCATCGACTGGGACATGGCCGGCCCCGGCGTGCCGATCGACGATCTGGCGTTCATGGCGTGGAAGTCGTTGCCGCTTCACGTCGACCTGCCCCTCCATGACGTTGTGCAACGGTTGCGCCTGATGGCCCGAACCTACGGCGCCATCTCGCCACGTGAGCTTCTGGTGCACGTGCAGCGCCGGATGGGTCAGGCGGCCGACAACATCGAAGCCGGCCAGCGTCGCGGCGACCCGGGCCTGCTCAATCTGCGGCGGATCGGTGAGCCGGGGCGGACCAGGCAGCGGCTGGAGCGGCTGCGGGATCGCCTGCCCGCGATCGAGGCCGCGCTGGACCGCAGTTCGTGACGCTGATCAGTGCGGTTGTGCGCTCGTCACGGCCGGCCGGTGGGGATCGTTGCTCCATTGCGACCACGACCCGGGATACAGGGCGGCGTCGATGCCTGCGACGGCGAGCGCGGCGATCTCGTGCGCGGCCGTCACCCCGGAGCCGCAGTACACGGCCACCGGGCGGGTGCCGTCCACCGTCAAGTCGGCGAAGCGTTCGCGGAGCCGCTCGGCGTCGAGGAATCGGCCGTCCGGGCCGAGGTTGTCGGTGGTCGGCGCGCTGAGTGCGCCGGGGATGTGTCCGGCCCGGGGGTCGACGGGCTCCACCTCGCCGCGGTAGCGCTCACCGGCGCGGGCGTCGAGCAACACACCGCGGGCCGCGACGCCGTCGACGTCGTCGGCCTCGATCGCCGGCATGCCGCCGGGGTGGAGTTGCACGTCGCCCGGCTCGGCGACGACGTCGCCATCGGCCAGCGGGGCGCCGGCAACACGCCACGCGGCCAGGCCGCCGTCGAGAATGCGGACGTCCTCGACGCCGGCCCACCGCAGCAGCCACCAGGCGCGCGCGGCCGACGTGCCGCCGACGTCGTCGTAGGCCACGCAGGTGTCGCCGGAGCGCACGCCCCAGCGACGAGCCGCGGCCTGAAGGTCGGCGAGTTCGGGCAGCGGGTGCCGGCCGGCCGCCGGTGACGGTGGGGCAGCGAGCTCGGTCTCCAGATCGACGTAGACGGCGCCGGGCAGGTGTTCGCGCAGGTAGTGATCGCGGCCATGGGGGTCGCCCAGCTGCCAGCGGACATCGAGGAGCACGGTGCGCTGCCCCGCGGCGAGGCGGTCACGTAGCTCGTCGACGGTGATCAGTACGGCGGTCATGGGGCGACTCCCATCAGGACATTGTGCAACCGGGGGGTTGCGCTACGGGCGGTCATAGTGCAACAGTTGGGTTGCACAAGGTGAGGCTTCTACGGTCAAGGAGAGTTCCATGGTGACTGATCGGATCGAACGTGAGATCGCCATCGCGGCGCCGCCGCAGCGGGTATGGGAGGTCGTGACGCGAGCCGAACATCTGGGCGCGTGGCTCGGCGATGCCGGCGCGGAGATCGACCTGCGCCCCGGTGGCCGGCTGGTGCTGCATTGGAAGGACCACGGCACCGCTCACGGGCGCGTCGAAACCGTCGAGGCGTATTCGACGTTCGCCTTCCGGTGGGTGACGTTTGGCGGGGACGAACCCACGGACGACAACTCCACCCTCGTCGAGTTCACCTTGACACCGCAGGACGGCGGCACCCGCTTGCGCGTTGTCGAGACGGGGTTCGCCGGTCTCGCGGTCGCGCCCGACCAGCAGGAGAAACACTTGGGCGAGAACACCGAGGGCTGGCGGCTCAAGCTCGACGAGCTGCGCACGTACAGTGAATCCGTGCATGCATGAGCATCGACGATCTCGATGGCGTGTTCGCGGCACTGGCCGATCCCATGCGACGCCAGTTGCTCGATGAGCTGGTGGGCCGGGGAGAGGCCAGCGCCAGCGCACTCGCCGTGGTCGTGCCGGTGAGCCGGCAGGCGGTGCTCAAACACCTCAACGTCCTGGACGATGCTGGTCTCGTGACAGCCCGTCGTTCCGGACGCGAAGTGCTGTACCGCGCGCGGCCCGAGCGGCTCCAGGCGACCGCGGCCAGGATGAGCGAGCTGGCGGCCCGGTGGGACGAGCGGCTCGACCAGATCAAGCGCATCGCTGAAAGTTGACCGTTGCCCGACGCGACCGGTGGGCCCGCGTGGGGTGTGCGCGGCTCCTGCGGGGCGATGCGCGTGCACCACGAGGACTTGTGCTGCATCACCATGCGAGTACGGGTGGTGTGGCAGGGAATTGGCAAGTGAACATGATCATTCGGAGTCGCGAGGGCCGGGGTGGCGGGTCCAGGTCTCGTGGGTGGCGATGAACGCCGACGACAACGGGGCTTCGCCGCCACCGGTGATCTCGGGCCGGGCGAGGACGCGTGCGCCATCCACTTCGAGGGTGGCATCGGCGCAGAACGTGAGCAGGTTCGTCAGCGTCCACGCCGTGTCGCCGAGCTTCCAGCCCTCGACATGGCCCGGGCGTGACTCCAGCGGCTTGGTCAACGCCGCGATGACTGAGGAGCCGTCCGCGCCGGCCACGCGGACCCGGGCGGAGTCGGAGTGGATGTGCCAGTCGATGACGTCGCAGAAGACCGGATCGGCGATCGGCGGCAGCCCGTCCAGCTCGGGGAAATACCGGCTGAACGTGTCACCGAGCCACTGGCCGAGGGCGGGGTCGGGGGTGAGCAGCCGCACGGCTTCGTCGCCGTCCACCCACGCGAGGACGGCCACCCCCGGTCCGTGCACGCTCCACTCGGCCTCCCACAGCGAGACGAAGGCCGCCCGGGTCTGGGCGCGGTAGAACGTGGCGGCAGGGTTCGCGCCGATGAACTCGACAGACATTCAGCCGAGCGTAGTGACGTTGAGGTCGTCGTGGGTGTAGGCCGTGCGAATGATCTTTTTGTCGAACTTGCCCACGCTGGTCTTCGGTATCTCGTCGACGACGGCCCAACGCTCCGGCAGCTGCCACGCGGCCACCTTGTTCGACAAGAACTCGTGCAACTCGCCCGGCTCGGCCTTCTGCCCCTCACGTAGTACCACCGCGGCCAGCGGGCGCTCGCCCCAGCGATCGTCGGGCACCCCGACGACGGCCGCCTCGGCCACGGCCGGGTGCCCCATCAGGTGACCCTCGAGCTCCACCGAGCTGATCCACTCACCGCCGGACTTGATCACGTCCTTCACTCGATCGGTCAGCTTCAGGTAGCCGTCCGGGGTGATCGAACCGACGTCACCGGTCCGCAGCCAGCCTTCGCCGAAGTGCTCGTCGTCGTCCTCGCGGTAGTAGCTGCCGGTGATCCATGGGCCTCTCACCTCGACCTCGCCGACCGACTCGCCGTCCCAGCCGACGATGTCGCCGGTCGGGCCCACGAGGCGCGCCTCCACGGGGGCGACGAACCGCCCCTGGGTCAGTCGGTAGCGCGTCCTGTCCTCCCCGCTCGCGTGCGCCGGTGGCCGGGCCACCGTGCCGAGCGGGCTCATCTCCGTCATGCCCCAGGCGTGCACCATCGTGATGCCGCGCTCGTCGTAGGCCTGAAGCAACGCCGGCGGCACCGCCGCACCGCCCACGACCAGTTCGGTCAGCGACGACACGTCGACCTCGGGATGGTCATCGAGGTGCTGCTGCAGACCCGCCCAGACCGTCGGAACGCCGGCGCCCTTGTTCGGCCGGGCCTCGGCGATGAACCGGGCCAGCGGCTCCGGCGTCAGGTACTGGCCGGGCATCGCCAGCGAGCTGCCGGTCAGGAAAGCGGCATACGGCAGGCCCCAGCCCAGCACGTGGAACTGCGGCACCACGGTGAGGACGAGGTCACCTGAACTCAGCCCGAAGACGTCCGGTGCCGGCAGTGCGAGGGCATGCAGATAGATCGAGCGGTGGCTGTAGACGACACCCTTCGGATGGCCAGTCGTGCCGGAGGTGTAACACATCGCGGCCGCTGTACGTTCGTCCACGTCCGGCCAGGCGAACTCGGCCGGCGCGGCCGCGAGCAGCTGGTCGTAGTCGTGGATGCCGACCCCGCTGCCTTCGAGAACCGACCGGTCGGCCGGTCCGCACACGATCACGTGGCGCACGCTCTTCAGCGACGGCAGCAGCTTGGCGAAGCCGGCCAGCAGCGTGTTGTCGACGATGACGACGCGATCGTTCGCGTGATTGGCGATGAACGCGATCTGCTCCGGGAACAGCCGGATGTTCAACGGGTGCACCACTGCGCCCATCGACGGCACCGCCAGGTAGGCCTCGACGTGCTCGGCGTTGTTCCACATGAACGTGGCGACCCGGTCGCCGGGCGAGATCCCCAGCGCCTGCAGCGCACCAGCGAGTCGTGCGGCCCGCTCACCCGTCTCGGCGAAGGTGACCGAACGCGGACCCTCGTCAGTCGCCGTCACGATGCGGCTGCCGCCGTGCAATCCAGCTCCGTGGTCCAGCAGTCGCCGGATCTGCAGTGGAACGTCCATCATCGTGCTCTCGGCCACGACACCCTCCCCATCGAGGACACGCCAGCCGGCGGTTCGACGCCGACGTCTGCGCTCAACCCTGCCGCAGATTACGCGGACGGGGAAGCCGCGAACCCGAATCGCGGAGACATCACCGGATGTGCTGGCCGATAGTCGTGCATCCGATCGGCGAATTCTGTGCGGGTTTACGGCGACGACACATCGCGCCCGGTCCAGTCACCAGGTCGTAACGCGGGGCGCGGCTACCCGAAACGTTCGTCGTCGAATCTGGTGCCCTTTCCGGCTCAGGAGGGATGTGGCACTCAGATGGATACCGGAGACACTGCCTGGATTCTCGTGTCCACGGCGCTGGTGATGCTCATGACCCCTGGGCTCGCCCTGTTCTACGGCGGGATGGTGCGGGCCAAGAGCGTCATCAACATGATGATGATGAGCTTCGGGGCGCTCGGCGTCGTCAGCGTGCTGTGGATCATCGTCGGCTACTCGGTGGCCTACGGCGAGAGCATCGGCGGCGTGCTGGGCAATCCGGGTGACTACTTCGGCCTGGCGGGGCTCATCGGCGCGGGCGAGGGCATCCCCACGCTCGTCGACGTCGGTTTTCAGGCCATGTTCGCCGTCATCACCGTCGCCCTCATCTCCGGCTCGATCGCCGACCGGGCGAACTTCTGGACCTGGCTGCTCTTCGCCGCGATCTGGATGGCGGTCGTCTACTCTCCCGTGGCGCACTGGGTGTGGGGTGCCGGTGGCTGGATCGGCGACGAGCTCGGCGCGGTCGACTTCGCCGGTGGAACAGCGGTGCACATCAACGCCGGTGCTGCCGGACTGGCCCTGGCGCTCGTCCTCGGCCGTCGTCGCGACTTCGCCAGGGGCTCGCACCGGCCGCACAACCTGCCGCTGGTGATGCTCGGCGCCGGGCTGTTGTGGTTCGGCTGGTTCGGATTCAACGCGGGTTCGGCTTACGGGGCGAACGCCGATGCCGGTCTCGCTCTGGTCAACACGATCGGAGCGACGGCGGCCGCCCTGCTCGGCTGGATCATCGTCGAGAAGCTGCGCGACGGCCACGCGACGTCGATGGGCGCGGCATCCGGCGTGGTCGCCGGCCTGGTGGCCATCACGCCCGCGTGTGGCGCATTGAGCCCGATGATGGCGCTGGTGCTCGGCGCGGTGGCCGGCGTCGTGTGCTCGCTGACGGTCAGCTTGAAGTTCCGGTTGCGCTACGACGACTCGCTGGACGTCGTGGGTGTGCACCTGGTGGGCGGCCTCGTCGGCACCGTCGCCATCGGATTCCTGGCCACGGCCGAGGCACCGGACGGCGTCGACGGGCTGTTCTACGGTGGTGGCGTCGACCTGGTCGGCCGGCAGGTCGTGGGCGCAGGCGCCGTGCTGATCTACTCGTTCGCCGTGACGTACGCCATCGGCTGGCTGCTGCAGCGCACTATCGGCTTCCGCGTCGACAGCCACCACGAAGCCGTCGGCGTCGACCGGATCCACCACGGGGAGTCCGGCTACGAGATCGACCAGGTCCAGATCGACGAGGAGGTCGTCGCCCGGGTCTCGTCAGCCCCCTGACCTGCTCGCTCACCCGGCGTTGACGCCGGGCTGGTGCCTGTCGGCATCAGCCCGGCGTCTATCGTGAGGGGTTCATGAACCGAGCTCTGCGAGAAGGTGACGTCGTCTGATGACCGTGGCCAACGAAACCGTGCGCTTGACCGGGAACCTCATCATCGGGTCCGAGGAGATCCGCGGCGACCAAGGAGAGTTCGCCGCCGTCGATCCGCGCACCGGCGACACGCTCGAACCGTCGTACGGCCTCGGCGGCGCGGCAGAGGTCGAACGTGCCGCGGTACTGGCGAGCGAGGCGTTCGCGACGTACCGGCAGACCGACAGCGAGACGCGGGCCGCGTTCCTTGACACCATCGCCGAGCAGATCGAGGCGCTCGGTGACCAACTGATCGACCGAGTGCAGGCGGAGTCCGGGCTGCCGCGGGCGCGGGTCGAGTCCGAGCGGGCCCGCACCACCAACCAGCTGCGCCTGTTCGCCGCGGTGGTGCGAGAAGGAAGCTGGCGCCGGGTGCGGGTGGACCCCGCTCAGCCGGACCGAGCCCCGTTGCCCCGCCCGGACATCCGGCAGCGATCCATCCCGCTCGGGCCCGTCGCGGTGTTCGGGGCCAGCAACTTCCCACTCGCCTTCTCCGTCGCCGGCGGCGACACCGCGTCCGCGCTGGCCGCCGGGTGCCCGGTGGTGGTGAAGGCGCACGAGGCACACCCCGGGACGTCCGAACTCGTCGGGCGGGCGATCCGCGCGGCCGTCAGCGCGCACGACCTGCCGGAGGGGACGTTCTCGCTGCTGTACGGCACCGGGCCCGGCCTGGGGACGGCGCTGGTCACCGACCCGCGGATCAAGGCCGTCGGCTTCACCGGCTCCAGGTCGGCCGGGTTGGCGCTGGTGGCTGCCGCTGCCGGCAGGCCGGAGCCGATCCCCGTCTACGCGGAGATGTCCAGCGTCAACCCGGTGTTCCTGCTGCCCGGCGCGCTTCGTGAGCGAGCCGGCGACATCGGCCGCGGCTACGTCGCGTCGGTCACCACCGGCGTTGGCCAGCTGTGCACGAGTCCCGGATTGGTGTTCGTCCACGACGGACCCGACGCCGACACGTTCGTCGCCGCTGCCGCCGAAGCCCTCGAGCAGGTGCCGGCGGCGCCGATGCTGACGCAAGGGATCCGGGACGGGTACGACCAGGGTGTGCAGGCGCTGGCCGGGCACGACCAGGTCGCACAGGTCGCCGCTGGCGGCGTGGACGACAGCATCGCGTGCGGCGGGCAGGCCCGGCTGTTCACCACCACCGGTGCGGCGTTCCTCGCTGACCGCTCGCTGTCCCAAGAGGTCTTCGGCGCCGCTTCCCTGGTGGTGCGGGTCCGCGACGACGCCGAGCTCGACCAGATCATCGACGCGCTGGAAGGCCAGCTCACCGCTGCCGTCCACGCGAGCCCGGACGACTACGACCGGGCCCGCGAGCTGCTGGCGGCGCTGGAGCTCAAGGCCGGGCGGGTCCTGTTCAACGGCTGGCCGACCGGTGTCGAAGTCGGCCATGCCATGGTCCACGGCGGCCCCTTCCCCGCCACGTCGGCGCCGGCCACGACGTCGGTCGGCACCCGCGCCATCGAGCGGTTCTTGCGACCGGTCGCCTACCAGGACGTACCGGCGGACTTGCAGCCGGCGGAGGTGCGCGACGACAACCCGCTCGATCTGTGGCGGCGCGTCGACGGCCAGCTGGGCCGGCACTGAGCCGGATCGCGACGGAGGGTCCCGGCATGACGTTTCCGCATGCCGGGGCACCACCAGGCGTTGTGTCGCATCACGAGGCGTGTAGGGGTGGTGGGGCAGGCGAATGCCTAGTGAACATGATCATTTGAGGCCAGTGGGCAGAATGGCGGTATGCGAGTAGCTCTCACCCAGCTGGCGGCCGGGGTCGACACCGAGCGCAATGTCGACGACATCCGGCGGCTCACGGCCGACCTGGACGCGGACCTGATCGTGTTTCCCGAGGCGGTGATGCACGACTTCGGTGATCCGGCCACGCCGCTGGGGCCGGTGGCACAACCGGTGGACGGCCCGTTCGTCGCGGCCCTGACCGCCATAGCGCACGAGCGTGACGCCGTCGTCGTCGCCGGGATGTTCGAGAGCTCACCGGACCCCGACCGTCCCTACAACACCCTCGTCGCGGTCGCCCCGGACGGCGACGTCATCGGCACCTACCGCAAAGCCCACCTGTACGACTCGTTCGGCTACCGCGAGTCCGACCGCCTCGCCGCAGGTGACCCGGTCCCGGCGCTCGTCGAGGTCGACGGTCTCAAGCTCGGCCTGCTGACCTGCTACGACCTCCGTTTCCCGGAGCAGTCGCGGGCGTTGGTCGAAGCCGGGGCGGACGTGCTCGTCATCCCGGCCGCCTGGGTGCGCGGGCCGCTCAAAGAGGACCACTGGGAGACCCTGCTGCGCGCCCGCGCCATCGAGAACACCGTCTACGTCGCAGCCGCGGCCCAGTGCGGGAAGGCGTACTGCGGCCGGAGCATGCTCGTGGACCCGATGGGGGTCGCCGTGGCCGCCCTGGGCGCGGACGAAGGCATCATCGTGTCCACCGTCGAAGCCGACCGGATCGCCACCGCCCGCGACCGCAACCCCGCCTTGCGCCACCGGCGCCCGTGGCCGACGCTGACGGCTGCGGCAGGTCCGTGACGACGCGCTGGAGCGCGGTGATCCTGGCCGGCGGAGCGGGGCGCAGGCTCGGCGGACGCGACAAGCCGGCCATCGTCGTCGGCGGGCGCACCCTTCTCGACCGTGCCGTCGAGGCATGCGCAGGCTCGGCCGAAGTCGTGGTCGTCGGACCGCAACGCTCGACCGCACGGCCGGTGCGGTGGACGCGCGAGGATCCTCCCGGCAGCGGTCCCTTGGCCGCCCTGCACACCGGCCTGACGGCGACGACGACAGCGCCGGATGTCGTGGTGGTGCTGGCCGCGGACCTGCCATCGATCACCGCAGCACAGGTCGCACGGCTGATCGACGCGCTGGAATCTGCCGACGACGCCGACGCCGCCCTCGCGGCCGACGCCGGCGGCCGGGTCCAGCCACTGGTGGGCGCGTACCGGGCGGAGGCGCTGCGGGCCGCTGTGATCGCCATCAGCGATCCGCGTGATCAAGCCTTCCATCGGGTACTGCCCAGACTGACCGTGATCACGGTTGCTGACCTTCCCGGCACATCGGATATCGACACCCCGGACGACCTGGCACGATGGCAGACTCGGCCCGGACGAGCGGAGACGGAGGAGATCGACGTGGAGCGTGAGCACTGATGGAAGCCTGGGTCAGCGCACTGTGTGAGCAACTCGGTGTCCCGGTGGACGACGTCGACGTGGGCGGCATCCTGGATCTCGCCAAAGACGCCGCGCACAACGTCGAACGCCCGGCCGCGCCGGTCACGGCGTTCGTCGCGGGATACGCCGCGGCCCTGCGCGGCGGCGGGGACGCCGCGGTCACGTCGTCGCTCGACACCGCGGGCGAGTTGGCCCGCGACTGGGGCGCCGGGCCGGCCGCTCCCGACGCCGCGACCCCGCCATTGTCGTGACACGAGGGTGAGCACCCGCGCGAGCGCGATGTACGTCGACTAGCGTCAGCAACCGTGGAGACCAAAGGCTCCGTCCACCTGCCGACGATGGACGAGGAGGTCGACCCGCTTCGGCAGTTCGGCAAGCGGGTCGTGATCGCCATCGGCGTCCTGATCGCGGCGGCGCTGCTCGTGTGGCTGGACCGCGACGGCTACAACGACGACGTCGACGGCCGGGTCAGCCTGCTCGATGCCTTCTACTACACCACCGTGTCGCTGTCGACGACCGGCTACGGCGACATCTCGCCGGTCACACCCCAGTCGCGGCTGATCAACATCGTTTTCATCACGCCGCTGCGGGTGATGTTCCTGATCATCCTGATCGGCACCACGCTGGAGACCCTGACCGCCCGCAGCCGGGAACAGATGCGGCTCAATCGCTGGAGGAAGAAGTTGCGCGATCACACGGTCGTGATCGGCTACGGGGTCAAGGGACGTAGCGCGGTGGCGACTCTGCTGGCCAACGAGATCTCGGCCGAGTCCGTGGTCGTCGTCGATCCCAATCCCGCGGCGATCGCCGAGGCGAACCACGCCGGCCTCGTCGCGGTCCACGGCGATGGCACGCGGGCCGACGTACTCCGCCGCGCCCACGTGCCCACGGCGCGCAGCATCATCATCAGCACCGCGCGCGACGATGCCGCCGTCCTGACGACGCTCACCTGTCGTCAGCTCAACCCGGACGCGGAGATCATCGTGTCGGTCCGCGAAGCCGACAACGTCAACCTGGTTCGCCAGAGCGGCGCGAACGAGATCGTGACGTCGTCGGACGCCGTGGGCCGCATCCTCGGGCTGGCGACCGTCAGTCCCGCACTGGGGCACGTACTCGAAGACCTGACCACGTCGGGCACGGGCCTCGAAGTCGCCGAGCGGGTCGTGACGCCGCGCGAGGAGGGCAAGCAGCCGCGACAGCTCAACGACCTCGTCGTGGCCGTCATCCGCGACGGCGCCGAGTTGCCGTTCCACTCGCCGGCCATCGGACACCTCGTGCGGGGCGACCGGCTGATCGTGGTTCGTGCCTCCGGGGACTTTCCGTGGGCGCGGCGGTCAGGCAGCCCGGCTGCCGACGACGAGGCCACGACCGAACCCGGCGATCCCGCCGACCGCCCACCGGGCATTTGAGGAGGTCTACGTGCACGCTGTCGTCATCACCGAGCCAGGTGGTCCCGAGGTGCTCGAATGGGCCGAGGTGGACGAACCCACCTGCGGGCCCGACGAGGTGATCATCGACGTCGCCGCTTCAGCGGTGAACCGCGCGGACATTCTGCAACGCCAGGGACACTACGCGGTGCCGCCCGGCGCGGTGCCGTGGCCGGGACTGGAGTGCAGCGGCACCATCAGCGAGGTGGGCCCGGACGTCCACGGCCTGCGGGTCGGCGACGAGGTGTGCGCGTTGCTGGCCGGCGGCGGTTACGCCGAACGCGTCGCCGTACCGGCCGGGCAGGTGCTGCCGGTGCCGGCCGGCGTCGACGTCGTGACGGCGGCCGCGCTGCCGGAGGTCATGAGCACGGTGTGGTCGAACGTGGTGATGACGGCCGGGATCCGCAGCGGCGAGGTGCTGCTGGTACACGGCGGGGGAAGTGGCGTCGGGACGGCGGCGATCCAGATCGGCGCGGCGTTGGGCGCCGTGGTCGCGGTGACGGCGGGTTCGCCGGCCAAGCTCGACGAGTGTGCCCGGCTGGGGGCGTCCATCTTGGTGAACTATCGGCACGAGGACTTCGTCGACGCCGTGCGCTCGGCGACCGACGGCAACGGCGCGGACGTCGTGCTCGACATCATCGGGGCGAAGTATCTCTCCCGCAACATCGACGTGTTGGCCCCCGACGGGCGCCTGGTGGTCATCGGGTTGCAGGGCGGACGCGCCGCGGAGTTGAACATCGCCGCGGTGATGGCGAAGCGGGCCACGGTGACCGGCAGCCTGTTGCGCAGCCGGTCCCCCGAGCAGAAGGCGCAGATCGTCGAGCAGGTGCGGACGCACGTGTGGCCGATGGTCGAATCCGGTGCCGTCGCGCCGGTGGTCGACCAGGTGCTGCCGATGTCCGAAGCCGCCGATGCGCACCGGATCGTCGAGGCCGGTGGCCACCTGGGCAAGGTGGTGCTCGCCATCTGAACGCCGCTGGTGACCTGCTGGGACGTGGGCAGGTGATGACCATTCCCGACACCAGCTGTCATCCGGGCCGACATCGAGCGTACCCTGGCCAACGTGGTCATGCCGTTGGAGTCCGACCTCGATCGTCCGATCACGCACCGGCACACGGCCAGGGTCGTCCTGGCCGACCCGGACGGCCGAGTCCTGCTGTTCGAAGACAGCGACCCGTCGGCGCCCGGATCGCCGACGTTCTGGATCACCCCCGGCGGCGGGGTGGAGCCTGGGGAGTCGCTGCTGGCGGCGGCCTCGCGCGAGGTGTCCGAGGAGACCGGGTTGCGGATACCGGTTGCCGACTTGCAGGGACCGGCGGCGGAACGGACCGTCGTGCACGCCTACTCCGACAAGATCGTCGTGCAGACCGAGACCTTCTTCGTCGCGCTCACCCCGGCCATCGAGGTGTCCCCGGAGGGCTGGACCGACGAGGAACTGCAGACCGTCATCGGGTACCGCTGGTGGAGCCTGGAAGAGCTGCGCCAGACCGCTCGACCGGTCTGGCCCGTCGGCCTCGCCGACTTGGTCGCCTCGGTCGACAGCCCGGACACGTGGCCGATCCCCCTGGGGGTCGCCGAGGAATCCACCGTGCCGACCAATCCGTCGGCCGCCCGCTGAGCTCACCCGACGATGAGGTCGGCTCGCTCCCGGGTTTTCGCCACCTGCGCGGCGTTCGGTTCGTCGACCGCGTTCACCCAGGCCAGCGCCTCCTCGTCGGTGCGGCCGAAGGTTGTGTGGCGCCGCACCAGCCGCTGCCGGCGTACCTCGTCGTCGACGTCGACGTACCAGACGGCGTCGAGCAGCGGGCGTACCGCTGCCCACGGACCGTGATCGAGCAGCAGGTAATTGCCCTCGGTCACGATCAGCCGCGCTGAGCGCTCGATGGCGATGGCGCCCGCGATCGGCTCTTCGAGCGAACGGTCGAACGCGGGTGCGTACACGACCTCGTCGTCGCCGGCCGTTCGAACTCGACGCAGCAGCGCGGCATAGCCGTGCGCGTCGAAGGTGTCGGGTGCGCCCTTGCGCTCGGCTCGCCCGAGCCGTCGCAACTCCGCCTGAGCGAGGTGGAAGCCGTCCATCGGCACCAGGACGGCGGCGTCGCCGAGTTCGGCGACGAGCCGTTCGGCCAGCGTCGACTTGCCCGCACCCGGTGGCCCGACGATACCCAGGACCGTCCGGTCACGGGATCGCATGAGGTGGCGCGCCTGTTCGAGCACATCCGTCATGCCGCCATTCTGGCAGCTCAACCGTTGGTCCAGCGGCCGCGGCTTGACGTTGCATACTGCGTATGTATACATGGTATACATGTCCGTCCGTCACGGGTTGCTGGCTCTGCTCGAGCGAGCACCGATGTACGGCTATCAGTTGCGGCACGAATTCGAGCGATCAACCGGGTTCACCTGGTCGCTCAACGTCGGCCAGGTGTACACGACGTTGGCGCGGCTCGAGCGGGACGGATTGGTCGAGCAGGCCGGTGCCGCCGACGACGGCGAGAGCAAGATCGTCTACCGGCTCACCGATACCGGGCAGGCCGAGCTCGCCGCCTGGTTCGTGACCCCCGTCGTCACCGGCGAGCGCCCTCGGGACGAGTTGGCCGTCAAAGTCGCGCTGGCCGCGAACACTCCGGGCGTCGATGTCGATGCCGTCGTGCGTGTGCAACGTGATGAGGCCGAGCGAGGCTTGCGCGAGCTCAGCGAGCGCAAGGCGTCGGCCGAGGCCACGGGCGACACCGCCCAACTGCTGATCCTGGAAGCGATGACCCTGCGGACCGAGGCCGAGCTGCGATGGCTCGACTACGCCGAGGCGGTATCAGCCCGCTGAACGGGTACTGATCACGTGCAGGGCGAGTCGACTGGCGCACAATGTGGCCACGAGTGTGCATCGACGCCGAGACGCGCGTAAGGATGGAGTCATGACGGAGCCCAACGAGAACGCCAAAACACAACCTGGTGACGACAACCGCAAGGTCGTGGTCGTAGGACCGGAGGGGATGGCTGTGGAAGCCTCGCCGGACAGCGACAGCGAGCAGCGCGCACTCACCGACCTCGTCGAGCAGCCGGCGAAGGTCATGCGCATCGGCAGCATGATCAAGCAGCTGCTGGACGAAGTGAAGGCCGCCCCGCTCGACGAAGCCAGCCGCCGGCGGCTGGGCGAGATCCATCGGGCTTCGCTGGACGAGCTCGAGGACGGCCTGGCGCCGGAACTCACCGAGGAGCTCGAGCGGCTGGCACTGCCGTTCAATCAGGAGGACGTGCCCACCGACGCCGAGCTCAGGGTGGCCCAGGCCCAGCTCGTCGGCTGGCTCGAAGGCCTGTTCCACGGCATCCAGACCACCCTGTTCGCCCAGCAGATGGCCGCGCGCGCTCAGCTGGAACAGATGCGCCGAGCGCTCCCCCAAGGTGCGCGGCTCGCCCCTGGACAACCCGGCAGTGACGCCGAGAAGCAGGGGCACACCGGCGGCGGCATGTACCTGTAGGAGTACGTCGTCAGGCGGCGGCGGTGGCGTGTCGCTCGATCACGCCAGCCAACCGCGGCAGCGCTTCCTGGACGTGCTTCTGCGCCTGCGGACGAAGCTTGGCGTAAACCTTCTTGACGCTCTCGCGCTGCGACGCCTTGGCGCGGTCGTCAGTGACGCCGAGCAAGGCGTCGGCCACCTCGGTGGGGCGGCTCGCGAAGTAACTCTCCAGCGAGCCGCCGCCGCTGGCCCGGAAATCGGCATAGAACGGCTCGGCGCGTTCCACGAACGCGTCGAGCATGCTGTCGATGGCGTCCGGGACGAACCGCGAATTCATCTTGTTCAGCACGGAGTATCCGCCTTTGACGGCCATCCCCGAGACGCCGCCCTTGTCCGCCATCTCGGCGTCGACGAGCGCGTGCAGGTCGCTGACCACGGCCGGGCGCCGGTCCGGATCGAGCAAAATGTCCTTCAGTGTGTCTGCCATCGAGATGCTGCCCCTCGCATAGGAATGATCATGTTGCGCCCCGTGTCCGGTCACTGTAGAACACCCGCCCGGAGACCCGGACCACACGGCTGGCGCGTCGCCGTCCGTCCGGCCCTGTCCACCGGTATCGTCGCTGGTCGTGGGGTTGACAAGGGCGAGCTGACGGTCTACGGCCGCGGAAAGTAGCCGTCGAGCAACGTCGCCAGTCCGTCGTCCTCGACCGGGCCGCACACGTGGTCGGCGACGGCCTTGACCTCGTCCGGTGACTGCCCCATGGCGACGCCGACGTGGGCCCACATCAACATCTCGATGTCGTTGTGACCGTCGCCGACGGCCAACGCGTCCGCGGCTGTCATCTCCAACCGCGCCGCCGCTTGTTCGAGACCGGCCGCCTTGGAGATACCGACGGGCATGATGTCGAGCCAAGCAGAATGCCCGATGGCGTAGTCGACGCTCGGCAGCCCGGACCCAGCCGCGATCTCCCGGAGCCGGTCGCGGTCGCCGTTGGGCCAGCGCACCACCAGGCGGGTCACCGGCTCGGCGATCAGGTCGTCGTGGTCGACGACGGTGACCTCCCCGTCGATCTCACCGGCAGGGAACTCGCCGGTGACCCGGAAACCGCGGCCGAGCTCCTCCACGGCGAGCACGGCGTCGGGAATCTGCTCGGTGAAGTAGCGGACCGGGTCGCCGATGTCGAACGTCACGACGTCGACGGGCTCGGAGGTGGCCACGTCGATCACCACGGAGCCGTTCGAGCAGACCGCGAACCCCTTGTCCAGCCCGAGCAGGTCGAACAGGTACGTCGTAGAGTGCATCGACCGGCCCGTCGCGATGACGATGTTCGCCCCGGCGTCGCGCGCTCGTCCCACCGACTCCACCACGGCGGGGCTGGGTATGCTGCCGAACCCCTCGTAGCCCACGATGGTGCCGTCGACGTCCAGCGCGACGAGCCCGGGGCTCCAGCCGAACGCCTCGCTCATGCAGTGACCGGCTTCAACAGCTCACGTCCACCCAGGTACGGCCGCAGCGCCGCTGGAACGTGGACCGAGCCGTCGGCGAGCTGATGGTTCTCGAGGATCGCCACGATCCACCGGGTGGTCCCCAGCGTTCCGTTGAGCGTGGCGACGGTCCGCGTGCCGTGCTCGGTGCGTTCGCGCACGCCGAGCCGGCGCGCTTGGAACGTGGTGCAGTTCGATGTGGAGGTGAGCTCGAGCCATCGCGCCTGCGAGGGCAGCCAGGCCTCGATGTCGAACTTGCGGGCCGCGCTGGACCCGAGGTCGCCCGCGGCGGTGTCGATGACGCGGTAGGGCAGCTCGACCGCGGCCATCATCTGCTCCTCGAGGGCGAGCAGGCGCTCGTGCTCGTCGGCGGCGTCGGCCTCCCGGCAGTACGAGAACATCTCGACCTTGTGGAACTGATGCACGCGGATGATGCCCCGGGTGTCCTTGCCGTACGAGCCCGCTTCCCGGCGGTAGCACGCCGACCAGCCGGCGTAGCGCAGCGGCCCGCCGGAGAGATCGAGGATCTCGTCGCTGTGGTAGCCCGCGAGCGGAACCTCGCTGGTGCCGACGAGGTAGAGATCGTCCGCCTCGACGCGGTACACCTCGTCGGCGTGCGCGCCGAGGAAGCCGGTGCCGCGCATGATCTCCGGACGCACCATCGTCGGCGGGATGGTCGGCACGAACCCGGCGCCGATCGCGGTGTCGATCGCGAGATTGAGGATCGCCAGCTCCAGCTGGGCCCCGACGCCGGTCAGGAAGTAGAACCGAGCTCCGGACACCTTGGCGCCGCGTTCGGTGTCGATGGCGCGCAGGCCCTCGCCGAGCTCCAGGTGGTCGCGTACCGTCGGCAGCTCCGGCTTGTCGCCCACCTCGCGGAGCACGACGTAATCGTCCTCGCCGCCGGGCGGCACGCCGTCGACGACGACGTTCGACGGGATCAAGGCGAGCTCGTCGAAGCGCTGCTGCGCCTCGGCGGCGGCGGCTTCGGCCGCTTTGACCTGGGCGGAGATTTCCTTGGCTCGGCTCAGAAGCGTCTGCTTCTCATCGCCGGTGGCGCGGGGGATCTGTTTGCCGATGGCCTTCTGCTCTGCGCGGAGCCGCTCGAACTCGGTGAGAGAGGACCGGCGTGCTTCGTCGGCGGCGAGCAGTTGGTCGACGATGTCGACGCTCTCGCCTCTTGCCCGCTGTGAGGCGCGCACGCGATCCGGGTCTTCACGGATGAGTTGGGGATCCAGCATCCTTCAGAGGGTAGCCGCCGCGACCGGCACTTGGCGTATGGGTTTCACGCACCACGAGGGGTTCTGTTGCACCACGAGGCGTGCACGGGTGGTGCAGCAGGGAATTGGCAAGTGAACATGATCATTCAAGAGGGGGCGGGGCAGGGTCAGCCGCGTAGTTCGTCGAGCCAGGCGGCGGCATCGCGGAAGTCGGCGTTGGACGTGCCGGGCCGCACCGGGGGATGCACGCCGTCCGCGCGGGGGTACGAGCCCAGGAAACGGACGTTCGCGCAGATGCGGCGCAGCCCCATCATGGCCTCGCCGACGCGGGCATCGGCGACGTGCCCCTCCACGTCGATGGCGAAGCAGTACCGGCCCATGCCGTTGCCGGTGGGGCGCGACTCGATGCGACTGAGGTTGACGCCTCGGGTCGCGAACTGCTCGAGAATCTCCAACAAGGCGCCGGGGTGGTCGTCACGGATGTAGGCGACCAGGCTCGACTTGTCCGACCCCGTGGGCATGCCGGGCGTTCGCGGCGGCGTGACCAGGACGAATCGGGTCAGCGCGTCGGAGTCCTCGCCGATGTCCGTCGCCACGGCCTCGAGGCCGTAGCGCTCGCCGGCCAGCGGCGCGGCGATGGCGGCGTCGTAGGGCTCGCCGTGCGGGCCGGGCTTGCGTGCGGCGACGGCTTCGGCTGCGGCCGCCGTGGACGAACCGAGGTCGACCGTCGCCTCGGGCAGTTTGGCGGCGATCCACGTCCGGCACTGCGCCTCGGCCACCGGGTGCGTGACGATCCTGCGGATGTCGGCGAGGTCGGTTCCCGGCCGGACGAGCAGCGTGAACGTCACCGGCAACAGCACCTCGGCCGTCACGTACAGCGGCTCGCCACGGATCAACTCGTCCAGGGTCGCGTTGACCGATCCCTCGACGGAGTTCTCGAGCGGCACGACCGCTCCGGCGAGGTCACCAGCGCGCACCGCGGTGAAGGCGGCGTGCACCGTGGCGCACGGCACGAGGCGCGCGCCGGCGACAGCAGGCATACGCAGCGCTGCCGCCTCGGTGAATGTCGCTTCGGGTCCCAGGTACCCGTACGTCGGAGTTCGGTCTGCGGTCACCATCGCAAGCCTAGCGGCTCACCGGTCCACCCATGGCAGATGTGCGGATCGGGGTGTGACGATGCCGACCACTGCGCGCCACTGCGATGATGTACCGGTCGAACGGGGTGCCACCGGTGCCGGAACGACGGTCGGCGCTGGTGGCGCCCGTGGAGTGTGACAGCCTGGCCACAATTCGAACCGTCGCCGCATGCCGATGCGATCGATCCGGATACCGTCAACGTTGATGCACGCAGATCGGGCCCACCGCGACAGCGCAGGCTCCCGGCCGCTTCCGGCGGGCGCGAGCCGGGTCTTCGCGCGCCTGATCTTCGTCGCGGCGAGCCTGACCGCGGTCGTCCTGTCCACCATGGGCGTGAGCGCGCCGTCGGCTCACGCGGCCGGCACGCCCGAGGACGACGGGACATCCCAGCCCGGCGTGGTGCTCATCGGCATCGCCGGACTCGAATGGCCCGACGTCACAGCCGAGGACATGCCGACGCTGCATGACATGACCGGTTCGCAGGCTGCGGCGTCGTTGACCGTGCGTACGGTGCGCTCACGCACCTGTGTGGTCGACGGCTGGCTCACCGTCAGCGCCGGGAGCCGGGCCACCGACCTTCAGGACACCGACGCCGACAACGAGAACGACCGGTTCTGCCGCCGCCCACCCGACCCGACCGCGACCGAAGGCGGCGGCGTCGTGGTACCTGGCTGGCGGGCCCTGCAACAGCAGCAGGACGAGAACTCGTACAACGCCCAGATCGGCCTGCTCGGCGACCGGATCGCCGAGACCGGCTCGTGCGCCACCGCGGTCGGGCCGGGAGCGGCGATGGCGCTGGCCGACTCCACCGGGCACGTGAGTTCGTACCGGCCGCTCAGCTCGGGCGTGGACCGGTCGCTGCTGAGCGAGTGTCCCGTCACCGTCGTCGACCTCGGCGGGTTGCCGCCGCCGGCGCCGGCCGGAAGTGAGGAAGCCGAGGAGCAGGAGCAGCGAGAGTCTCGTCGGCAGGTCGCCCGAGGCATCGACCGGCTGGTCGCTGACATCGTCGCCGAGCTCCCAGCCGACACCGCCGTCCTGATCGCCGGGTTGGCCGACAGCTCGGCCACGGCCGTACCCCTGCCCGACGAGCCCAACCCGGTCCCGCCCGCGGGGTTGCGCGCCGCGATCGCCGCCGGTCCGCAGGTCGGTGGCGGCGAGTTCGGAGCCGAATGGCTCACGTCGTCGTCGACACATTGGAAGGGGCTCGTCCAGCTCACCGACGTGGCTCCGACGTTGCTCGCCTACGCCGGGGCGCAGGATCCGTCCCAGGACTTCTCCGGCCGGCCCTGGACCACCGCGGGGGCGCACCCGGGCACGTCGGAAGAGACCATCACGGCGCTCGTCGGCGTCGACCGGGGCGCTGACATCTACCGGACCCAGTCCGGGCCGTTCTTCCAGATCCTGGGCATCGGGCACCTGGTGATCGCGCTGGGCGCACTCCTGCTGTTGCGTCGCCGCGGCGATGGCAGCAGGCCGGCGATCTTGCGCGTGGTCCAGGTCGTGGCGCTGGCCGCCGCTGCCGCGCCGGTGGCGTCGTACCTGGCCAATCTCAGCCGGTGGTGGCGACAGGATCAGCCGAGCGCCGTGCTGTGGGCCTCCATCGTCGCCTTCACCCTCGCGCTGACCGTCGTCGCGCTGGCCGGGCCGTGGCGGCGCCGGCTGTATGGCCCGCCGGGTGTCGTCGCCGGGGTGACCGCGACGGTGCTGGCCGTGGACGTCGCCAGCGGCTCCACACTGCAGCAGAGCAGCCTGCTGGGTCTGTCGCCGCTGGTCGCCGGGCGCTTCTACGGATTCGGCAACATCCCGTTCGCGATCTTCGTGGTGGCGAGCCTGGTGGCTGCGGCGGCGCTGGGCCAGTGGCTCATCGATCGAGGGCACAGCCGCCGGGTCGCCGCCGTCGCCGTCGCGGCGGTCGGTCTGGTCGCCGTCGTGGTCGACGGCGCGCCGCAAGCCGGCGCCGACGTCGGCGGCATTCTCGCCGCGATTCCCGGCTTCGCCGTCCTGGTCATGGGCACGCTCGGGACCCGCGTCACGGTCCTGCGCATCGCCCTGGCCGGGTTCGGGGCCACCGTCTTGTTCTTCGCCTTCGCCTGGCTCGACTGGCTGCGTCCGCCGGGATCGCGCACGCATTTCGGCAGCTTCTTCGCCGATGTGCTCTCCGGCCAAGCGATGACGGTCATCCTGCGCAAGGCCGAGGCTTCGATCGGCACGTTGTCGCGCTGGCCGAGCTACGGGTGGATCGTGCCGATCGCCTACCTGGTCATCCTCTGGTTGATGCGCTCCGACGTCGCCGGGGTCCGGCTGACGATCCGCGGCTGGCCACTGATGCCCTACATGGTGTGGTCGGCGTTGCTCACCGGCGCCGCCGGGTTCGCCGCCAACGATTCCGGCATCATCGTGCCGGCGCTGCTGCTCACCGTGGGCGTGCCACTCGTTGTCACCGCGGTCGCGGCCGCACAGCGTGCCGCGCCGATACCTGTCGAAGATCCTGAACTGGTCAGTCGTTCCGGCCCCTAGCTTCAGCGGGTGCGGCGCAGGCGGGCCGGCAGCGACGGCGGGATGCCCCGCGCCGCGAGCGCCCGCAGGACATGGGCGTACTGGCGGGCACGGTGGAGTTGAGCGGCCAGGTCGGTGCCGGTCACTCGGTGGTGGAACTCCACCTCCACCTCCACGACCCGCATGCCCTGCCGCAGCAGGTCGATCGTCAACGCCGTCTCCACGCCGAAACCCGGTGCCAGCGGCAGCGCCGCCTGGAACGCGGCGCGCGTGAGGCAGCGCTGACCGGACAGCGGCTGGGTGGGGCGCCAGCCCGTCGCGCGTTCGATGCCGTTGCGGGCCAGGTCGACCACCAGGCCACGCCCGCCCCCCGCGGTCCGCTGCGTCGGCAGCACGGCGATCGTCATGTCGGCCTCGCCGCTGGTCACCGGAGTCGTCAACGGTCCCGCGTTGGCGGCGGTGTCTTCCAGATCTGCGTCGAGAAAGAGCAGCGCGCGCGGCGCCATGCGGTCGCTCTCGCGGGCCTCCATGGCGGCCACGGCCGTCGCCCCGGTCTCCATCGCCGCAGCCTTGCCCCGGTTGCGGGAATGCCCCACGACGACGGCGCCGGCTTCGGCCGCCGCCGGCGAGGTGCGGTCGGTGGAGCCGTCATCCACCACGACGACGAGGTCGACCTCGGCCAGGGACGCCGTGGCTGTCACCGTCGCAGCGATGCGTTGCTGTTCGTCCTTGGCCGGAATGATGGCTGCGACACCCTGGACGTGCGCCTCGTGGTTGGTCATGACCGCCTAGCTTAGAAGCGCCGGGACGGTGGTGACGGCCACGCCTGATGGTCCATGTTGCCACTGCTCGGGTTGGCGTAACCTCAGCAGCGATGATGACCTCGATGAGTACGGACCCGGTGGGGACCGTCGACAACGAAGTAGGCCGCCTGCGTACGGTCCTGTTGCACCGGCCGGGGGCTGAGCTGAAGCGGCTGACGCCGCGCAACAACGACACTCTCCTGTTCGACGGCATCCCGTGGGTCGGTCGCGCGCAGGACGAGCACGATGCCTTCGCCGAGGTTCTGCGCCAGCACGGCGTTGAAGTGATCTACCTCGTCGACCTGCTCATCGAGGCGCTCGCCATCGAGCCGGCCCGGCGCGAGTGTATCGACGCCGTGCTGGCGGACCCGCGGCATGGCGACACCCTTCGGGCGGTGCTGCGCGCGCATCTGGACGCGCTGCACCCGGAGGACCTCGCCCAGGTCCTCGTGGCCGGTATCGCGCCGGAGGAACTCAGCGGCGGCCGGGGGCTCGTCTACGGCCTGACCGACCAGCACGACTTCGTCGTGGACCCGCTGCCGAACCTGCTGTTCACCCGCGACTCCGCGCTGTGGATCGGCGACCGGGTGGCAGTGACCAGCCTGGCGATGGCCGCTCGCAAGCGTGAGACCAGCCTGACGTCGGCCATCTACCGCCATCATCCGCGCTTCGCCGGCGTCGAGCGGGTGTACGGGCCGGAGTTGGAGAGCCTCGAAGGCGGCGATGTGCTGTTGCTCGGGCAGGGGGTGGTCGCGGTCGGCACCGGCGAGCGGACCACACCGGCCGGTGTGGAACGGCTGGCCCGCAACGTGCTGAGTCGAGGACTGGCCCACACCGTGCTGGCCGTGCCGATCGCGCAGGACCGCGCGACGATGCACCTGGACACCGTGTGCACGATGGTGGACGAAGACGCGATCCTCATGTACCCCAACGTGGCTGACGAGCTGACTGCGCTGCCCGTGCGGTGGGACGACGACGACATCGTCGTCGACCAGCCGGCGCCCTTCCTGGAGGCCGCGGCCAAGGCCATGGGGATCGATGCGCTGCGCATGATCGAAACCGGGCTCGACCCGGTGACCGCCGAGCGGGAGCAGTGGGACGACGGCAACAACACGCTGGCCATCGGACCCCGACTGGCCGTGGCCTACGAGCGCAACATCGAGACCAACGCACAGCTCGAGGACGCCGGTATCGAGGTGGTGCGCATCGCCGGGAGCGAGGTGGGTTCCGGGCGCGGAGGGCCGCGATGCATGTCGTGTCCGATTCGACGCGAATCGAGTCGATCCGGCGGCGAAAATCGCCCGGACGCGTGACGGACGGGGCCGCAGCTTCCGGTTGAGACCAGACCGTAACGTCATGAAAACAAAGAAGTTCTCATTCTGTCGTTCTTCTGGCGCGAATCGCTAGTAGTCTGGATCAAGACCCCGATCGCTCATGTTCCCCCGTCGTGAGCGGTCGGGGTCTTTCGCGTGCGGGCTCTCGTGTCCGGAGCGCGAGCACCCGGCGGTACCGCCAGGGCGGCGATGTCAGCGGATGGTCACCTGGCGGTTGGCCAGCCCTGAGCGGGCGCGACGCTGGTCACGGTCGAGGGGGGTGCTGTCGGCCACCGCCGCGGTCAGCCGCTCGCCGAACGCGGCAGCCGGCTCCTCCACGTCGGCCGCGGGCGTGCCGTCGACCAGATCCCATACCGGGACGAGCACGCCGTTCGTGCGGAACGTGCCCAGCAGCCGGGTTCCCTCGCCGAGGTTGTCGGCGCCGGCAGCGCGCAGCCGGGCCAATCCGTCCAGCAGCGGCTCCTCGTCATGGGGAAGCACCCATCGCACCTGGTCGCGGTCGCCGAGGCTGCACCAGTACGCGGCGGTCACCGAGGTCAGCCGGGCCGCCGGGACGATGGCGGAGTTGGCTTCGTCGAGCGCCGAGCGGACCTCTACCGGTGGTGTCGACTCCGGGTCGAGCCAGTAGTCGAAACCGTCGTGAACGGTCACGTCGAAATCGGCGTCGAGATCGATCAGATCGTGCAGCCGCGGCGCCTCAGGTGGCCGCGGCCCGGGGTCGACCGGGCCGCCGGGCTCGGCGGCCAACGCGGTCGTGAGGACGTGCCCCAAATCGGCGGCGGGATCGCCACTGGCGGCCACGGTCTGCAAGGCGAGCAGGATCTCACCGTTGTCACGAACCAACGCCGGCGCCGCCCCCGGCAGCAGGGTGCACACGACGACGCTTCGGTCGGCATGTTCGCCGGTCAGGGAAATCGTCGCGGTGGCCGCGGAGACGATCTCGCGCATGGCCACCCAGTCGCATTCGCCGGGTAGGCCGGCGAAGGGACGCGCGACGTAGTGCCGTCCGGCATCGCGGGCGCGCTTGCCGTGACAGACCTTGTAGCGCTTGCCGGAGCCGCAGGGACACGGCTGCCGCGGGCCGACTTCAGGGACCTCAGTACTCGCAGTCACAACTGGCGAGCGTATCGGGTCGCCGCCACCTGGTCAGTACGGACCGTCGACTTCAAGGCGACGGGTTCCACGGGCCGACGAGCGCGTGCACGCTGACCCGGCCAGGTTCGGAATCGACGCCCCACTCGAGCGCCACGGCATCGACGATGGACAGCCCACGCCCGTCATCGTCTGCCGAACCGGGCTGGCGCAACTGCGGACGCTCCGGACCGCCACCGTCGGTGACATTGATCATGATGCGATCGTCCACGACGGTCCACTTCAAGCCCACGGCCGGTGGCAGATCGCCGGAGCGGATCGGCTGCGCGTGCAGGATCGCGTTGGTGACGAGTTCGGTCACCACGATCAGCGCGTTCTCGATGACCGATGCGGGCAGACCGCTGTGCTTGAGGTCGTCGGCGACCACATGGCGCGCGTGCGGCACGCTGCTGACCGCGCTGGTCAGCTCGATGGCTCGAACGTGGTCGGTTCGAGCCTCACGTTTCGCGGCCACCACTCGGCCCACTGGTCGCACTCCTTCCGCCGAACGCACGCACACCCGCTGTGAAGTGGTGCCCACTCACGAGCATCGCCAAACCTTTCGCCAGTGAACCATGCCCGGCGACGTATAGTCCACATGTTGAGATGTGATTCTGTCATTTCTCACGCTGCGTCATCAACGTAGTCGCAGGCCGATCGGGTTCATCGTCACCCTAGGTAACCAGGGGTTATGCAGATGCACGCGCAGCTGGGCGACGCATACGGCGTCGGTGGCGATGCCCTCCTCGCGCTGTTATGTCCGTCCGTGCCTCTTCCTTCCGTGTCGAAGTTGCCGGCGGAACGCTAAGTTAGGGCCGGGGCGGAGAGGATGACGATGTGGACTCACACCCGGTCTTCGGGACGACGCGGGCCGAAAGGTGGGCGCACGGGGGGCGCCACAGGCGACGCGGTGATCGATGCGGCCGGATTCGACGCCGGCGCTTCGTTTGACGGGGAGTCGCGTGACGGCGAGGACGACGCCGCCTGGTTCGGCGTCGATCAGGTTCAGGTGGACACTGAGGAGCCGATGCGTGGGGACGACCGGGTGGCGGAGGTCCACGAATTGTACGGCGAACGAGACACTGAGAACGTCCACCGCCATGCGGCCGACGCCCATGCCACGCGGCGTGCTGCCGCGGACCATGCGCGGGCGAGCGCCGAACCACAAGTGCGCTCGATGGGCTTCGACACCGAAGCGCTACGGGAGACGCTGGCCATGGTCGGCGACCGCCTGGACGAGCTCGGCGTCGATTTCTACGGCCGCTTCTTCGCGCTGGCTCCCGAGGCCCGGGAGCTGTTCGGGCCCAGCATGGAGGTGCAGCGCTCGCGTCTGCTCGGTGCTCTGGTGCGTATCGTCGGCACCGCCGACAACCGCGACGAGCTCGTGCCCTACCTCGAGGGTCTCGGCCGCGATCATCGCAAGTTCGGCGTCATCGACCAGCACTACGCACCGCTGGGAACCGCGCTGATCCTGGCGCTGCGCAACATGCTCGGCGACAAGTGGCAGCCGAGGCACGAGCAGGCCTGGATCGAGGCGTACGACGCCGTGGCGATGGCGATGTCCAGCGCTGCGGCCCGTGATGCCGTCATCTCGCCGCCGTGGTGGGACGCCGAGGTGGTCTATCACCGCCGGATCCTCGACGAGCTCGCGATCATTCAGGTCCGCCCGCACACCGACTTCCCCTACCGCCCGGGCCAATATGCCTCCATCACGTCGCCGCGACGGCCGAAGATCTGGCGGGCGTACTCCATGGCCTCAGCGCCGCGCGATGACGGACTGGTCGAGTTCCACGTGCGCTCGGTCGGCGCCGGCTGGGTCAGCAGCGCGCTGGTCTGGCGTACCGAACCCGGCGACATCCTGCACCTCGGTGCGCCGCAGGGGGACGACATCGCCAGCCCGCGCTCCGAGAACGACCTGCTCTGCATCGCCGGTGGCACCGGTATCGCGCCGGTGCTGGCCACGCTCCAAGAGCTCGAGCAGCGCCAGGACGGCCGCCGGGTGCACGTGTTCTACGCCGGTCGCGACCGCGACCACCTGTACGCGTTGCCACACCTGGAGTCCATCGGCGTGCGTTATCGCCGATTGACCGTCGTGCCGGTGGTCTCGCCCGATGGCCCGACCGACCGCAGCCCCGACTTGATGGGCAACATCGTGGCGGCCTATGGCGACTGGCGGAAACACCGCGTCTACGTCGCAGGTCCCAGTTCGATGGTCTCCACGAGCCTCGAACGGCTGCGCGCCCAAGGAGTGCCCGACGAGCAGATCGTCCACGACGACTACGGACTCTGGTGATCTATCGCCGCGTCTAGCGAACTCTAGGATCAGAACTAGATTCCGCTAGAGAGGTGGAGACAGCGGCTCGGTCCCGTCCTAGCGCGGCCGTCACGCGTGTGTCGGCTGGCTGAGCCCCAGGTGAACGGCGAAACCGCCGAGCAGGCTGCCGGTCACCCAACGTGCCACTCGGTCAGCGAGCTCGCTGCGGTTGAACAGGCTCTTGGCGGTCGCGGCCAGCAGGACCCACAGGGCGTTCACAGTCGCGGCCACGGCGACCTGGACCAGTCCGAGCAGCATGATCTGCACACTCGGGAGGCCGCGGCCGGGATCAACGAACTGCGGTAGCAGCGCCGCGTACATGAGCGCGACCTTCGGGTTGAGCAGGCAGGTGGCCAGCCCCATGTTGAACAACCGGCGCGGCGAGTGGTTCGGAAGCTCTCCGGAACCGAAGACCCGGCGGCCACCGCGGACGATGCCCCAGGCCAGCCACAGCAGGTAGAGCGCTCCGGCGATCTTCACCGCCAGGAACAGCTCTGGAACTGCGGCGAACAGAACCGCCAGTCCGGCAGCGGTGGCGGCGACGTAGCACAGCAAGCCCACGATGACGCCGGCCAGTGAGGTGAAGCCCGCGGCCGGGCCCTGGCTGATGGACCGGGACACCAGATACATCAGGTTCGGACCCGGGGTGATGACCAGGCCGAAGGCGATCACCGCGACGCCGGCGACCGCGCCTGCCGTCACCACCGAAGCCTCCGAACCGGCGTGGTGGTGCTGCTCATCGATGTCCCCTTCCGCGTCGCGATCTGGCGAATCGGACAACCGGCGCGGCTACGGCGACATTCCCGCACCGTGGTGTGTCACGTCGTGGCGTGCTTACGCAGATAGATGCCGAAGTGCGGGACAGTGAACGCGATGGTGCCGCGTTCGGCTGAGTACACCAGCCCCTTCTTGATCAGTGAGTCGCGCGACGGCGACAGCGACGAGGGCTTACGGCCCAGGTAGGTCGCCACGTCCGACGTCGGCACCGCGCCATCCGTCTCGTCGGACAGGGCGGCCATGGCGCGCAAGTAGTCGCGTTCGGCCGGCGTGGCCCGCTCGTAGCGCGAGCCGAAGAACCCGACGGCGAGTTCGGCTTGGGCTTCCGGCGCTGCGACCCGGACGTCGTCGGCACTGATCGGGTCGGTGGGCGCGTGGTCCCACGTGACCTTGCCGTAGGCCTGCACGAAGTACGGGTACCCCTCGGTGATCTCGTAGAGAGCGTCGAGGGCGGCGGGGTCGTAACTGACGTCTTCCTCGGCGGCCGGCGACACCAGGGCCAGGTCGGCGGCCTCGCGGTCCAGCTTGTCGATGCGGACGTAGCGGAACAGTCGCTCGGAGTACGACTTGGACGCCGACAACACCGCCGGTAGGTGCGGGAGGCCCGCCCCGACGACCACCAGCGGCAGCCCCTGCTGGGACAACTCATGGCAGGCCGCGCACAGCGCTGAGACGTCGGCCGGCGGGACGTCCTGCATCTCGTCGACGAACACGGCGATGCCGACCCCGACGTCCAGCGCCACCCCGGCGGCGTCGACGAGCAGCTCGACCAGATCGACTTCGATGTCGCCGGTGTCGGCGCGACCTGTTGCCGCCGGAACGTCGATTCCCGGCTGCCAACGGTCGCGCAGCTTGGTCCCGTTGTCCGCCGCCCGCAGCGCGAACGCCTTGAGCACACCGAGGAAGGCGTCGACGCGCGCGGGATCGCGGTGGCGGGGCGAGAGCTCGCGCACCGCCATGTGCAGCGCCCCGGCCAGCGGGCGGCGCAGCGACTGGTCGGGCCGGGCCTCGATCTTCCCGGTGCCCCACATCCTGCCGATCGCTTGCGAGCGTAGGGCGTTGAGCAGCACGGTCTTCCCGACGCCCCGTAAGCCGGTCAACACCAGGGACCGCTCGGGCCGTCCTCGCGCGATGCGTTCGAGGACGACGTCGAATTGCCCGAGCTCGCGGTCGCGGCCGGCGAGCTCTGGCGGACGCTGCCCGGCTCCAGGTGCGTACGGGTTACGGACCGGATCCATGATCGGACTCTATGGCGTCGTCTAGCTGGAATCGTAGATTTCGCTAGACAATGTCATACGCGTGTCGCGACGGAAGCTCGTCCCGGAAGTAGGTGGCGTCGGCACGTCACAATGGAACGATGCTCACCATCGAATTGGCTCGGAAGCTTCGCGAGGCCGGTCTGCGGTGGGATCCCGAGCCCGGCGACCGGTTCGTCCTGCCCGACCGCGGCATGGACGACGAGGTGTTCGTCGTGAGCCACATGGTCGTCGACGTCCACGACTTTCCCGACGGCCGGGTCCTGGGCTTCAACGGCACGGTTGAGTGGGCCCTGGACAGCATCGAGAAGGACAGCGCGCTGTGGCTACCGAGCGAGACGCAGCTACGCGAGCTGCTCGGCGGCGCCTTCGTCGAGCTCAACCGCGACGGCGAGGCTTATCGCGTCACCCTCGACATCGCCGGGCGACGCCACGTGGTCGTCGGCGACGATGCCGAGGAGGCGTACGGCAAGGCGCTGTTGCACCTGGCCGCCGACGACTGACGGGCCTTACAGCCCGTCCGCGAGCCGGTGATAGGCCTGGTTCCAGCGGATCTCCTTCGCGAACTGCCGGGTGGTCGTCGTCTCGTCGATGACGAGCAACTCGGTACGGACCATCTCAGCGAACGCGGTCAGCTCGGCCACGCCGACGGCACCGGACAGCACGGTGTGATGCGGGCCGCCGGCGGTGAGCCAGGCCTCGGCGGACGTGGACAGGCTCGGCCGCGGCTTCCACACCGCGCGGGCAACGGGCAGCCGGGGCAGGGGCTCGTCCGGCTCCACCACGTCGATCTCATTGGCGACCAGCCGGAACCGGTCGCCGACGTCGGCTATCCCGACGACGACGGCCGGTCCAGGGGCGGCGTCGAAGACCAGCCGGACCGGATCCTCGCGATTGCCGATACTCAGCGGGTGGATCTCTCCCGACGGCGTGCCGGCCGCGATCGACGGGCAGACCTCCAGCATGTGAGCACCGAGAATCTTCGGCTCGCCCGGGCCGAAGTGATAGGTGTAGTCCTCCATGAACGACGTGCCGCCCGGTAGGCCGGCCGCCATCGTCTTCATGGTCCGCAGCAAGACCGACGTCTTCCAGTCGCCCTCGCCGCCGAAGCCGTAGCCGTCGGCCATCAGGCGTTGTACGGCCAGGCCGGGCAGTTGACGAAGCCCGCCGAGGTCCTCGAAGTTGGTGGTGAAGGCGCCGAAACCGCCGTCGGTCAGGAAACGGCGCAGGCCGGCCTCGATCCGGGCGGCGTAGCGCAACGACTCGCGGCGCTCGCCGTCCTTGCGCAACTCAGGGACCAGGTCGTAGACATCGTCGTACTCGGCCACCAACGCGTCCACCTCGGTGTCGGCCGCGGCGTCGACCACCTGGACCAAGTCGTTCACGCCATAGGTGTTGACCGACACGCCGAACCGTCGCTGCGCCTCGACCTTGTCGCCCTCGGTGACGGCGACGTCTCGCATGTTGTCGCCGAACCGGGCCACTCGAAGCGAGCGGATCTCGGCGCGCCCGGCGGCCGCCCGGCACCAGGAACCGATCCGCGCGGCGACCTCCGGGTCGTCGACGTGCCCCGCCACGGTGGTGCGCGGGACGCCGAGCCTGGACTGGATATAGCCGAACTCGCGGTCGCCGTGAGCGGCCTGATTGAGATTCATGAAGTCCATGTCGAGCTCGGCCCACGGCAACGACCGGTTCGCTTGGGTGTGCAGGTGCAGCAGCGGAACGTCCAGCGCCGACAGCCCGGCGATCCACATCTTCGCCGGTGAGAACGTGTGCATCCAGGCCACGACGCCGATGCATGAATCCGAGCTGTTCGCCTCGAGGCAGCGACGCCGGATCGCGTCCGACGAGGTCAGTACCGGCTTCCAGACGATTCGCACCGGCACCGCGGAGTTGCTGTCCAGGGCGGCTGCGATCGTCTGCGACTGCTTCGCCACCTGCTGAAGCGCCTCGTCACCGTAGAGTTCTTGGCTCCCCGTCAGGAACCAGACCTCGCGGTCGCCGAACACGGATTCCATGGGTGTCTCCTCACTGCGCACGGGCGGGTGCCTGGCCGTAGACGTTCTGGTACCGGTCGTAGAGACGGTCGATGTCGGCCGGCGGGATCGGCAGCGGCGAGCCGAGTTGCCGGGCGATGTGCACGGTGCGGGCGACGTCCTCGCACATGACCGCGGCCTTCACCGCGGCGCGGGCATCCTTGCCGACGGTGAACACGCCGTGGTTCTGCATCAGTACCGCCGGTGAGCGGTGCCCGGCGAGCGTCTCGACGATGCCGCGGCCGATGGAGTCGTCACCGATCAGCGCGAACGGTCCGATGGGGATCTCCCCGCCGAACTCGTCGGCCATCGCGGTCAGCACGCACGGTATCGGCTCGCCCCGGGCCGCCCACGCCGTCGCGTAGGTGGAGTGGGTGTGCACGACGCCGCCGACCTCGGGCCGGTGCCGGTAGACGTAGGCATGCGCGTCGGTGTCGCTGGACGGTGCGTGCTCGCCTTCGACCAGCGAGCCGTCGAGCGCGCACACGACGATCGACTCTGGCGTCAGTTCGTCGTACGAGACGCCGCTGGGCTTGATGACGAACAGTTCGGTGCCGGGAACCCGCGCCGAGACGTTCCCTGACGTCCAGGCGACCAGGCCGTAGCGCACCAGCTCCGCATGAAGGTCGCAGACGGCGCGTCGCAGCGCTTCGGTGGCGGAGCTCATGCCTGCACCGCCTCGGTGCGGATCCGGTGCAATCGATGCAGCACGTCGTTGCCGCCGTCACGGGCTCGGCCGAAGTAGTCGTGCAGGCGGGTGTACTCGGCGTAGAGCGCGTCGTAGGCCTTCACCCGCCGGGGATCGGGAACGTAGACGTCACGCTGAGCGCTTCCCATCGCCGCCGAGGCGGCGTGGATGTCCGGGTAGGCGCCCGCGGCCACGGCGGCATGGATCGCCGAGCCGAGTGCAGGTCCCTGCTCGGAGGTGATGGTGCTCAGCGGCAGCCCGGTGACGTCGGCGTAGATCTGCATCAGCAGCTGGTTCTTGAGCAGACCGCCGGCCATGATCAGCTCGTTGACGGGAACCCCGGCCCGGTTGAACGTCTCGATGATGGTGCGGGTACCGAACGCCGTCGCCTCGATCAGGGCGCGGTAGGTGTCCTCAGGACGGGTCGCCAGCGTCTGGCCGACGATCACCCCCGACAACTGGTGATCGACCAGCACCGAGCGGTTGCCGCTGTGCCAGTCCAGCGCGACCAGCCCGTGCGCGCCGACCTCCTGCGCCGCGGCGAGCTCGGTGAGGTACTCGTGGATCGACAGGCCCCGCCGCTGCGCCTCCTCGGAATACGCCGCCGGCACGCTGGTCTCGGCGAACCACGCGAAGATGTCGCCGACGCCGCTCTGCCCGGCTTCGTAGCCCCACAGGCCGGGCACGATGCCGCCGTCCACGACACCGCACATCCCGGGCACCTCGCGCAGCACGTCGCTGTTCATGACGTGACACGTCGACGTGCCCATGATCGCGACGAGTTGGCCGGGTTCGACCGCGCGGGCCGCCGGAGCGGTGACGTGGGCGTCGACGTTGCCGACGGCGACGGCGATGCCCTCGGGCAGGCCGGTCCATGCCGCGGCCTCGGCCGAAAGCCCGCCGGCACGCGCACCGAGCTCGCCGATGGGCTGGTCGAGCTTGTCGGCGACGAAGTCCGCGAAGCCGGGATTCAGCGCCTCGAGGAAGTCGCGGCTCGGGTAGGCGCCGTCCTGGCGGATCCCCTTGTAGCCGGCCGTGCACGCGTTGCGGACGTAGGTGCCGCACAACCGCCAGACGATCCAGTCGGCCGCCTCGACCCAACGGTCCATGGCGGCATAGACCTCGGGGTCCTCCTCGAAGAGCTGCAGGCCCTTGGCGAACTCCCATTCCGAGGAGATCAGCCCGCCGTAGCGCGCCAGCCACGGTTCGCCGCGCTCTGCGGCGAGCGCGTTGATGCGATCGGCGTGCGGCTGCGCGGCATGGTGTTTCCACAGTTTGACGTAGGCGTGTGGCCGGTCCGCGAAGCCCGGCAGTTCGCACAGCGGGGTCCCGTCGGCGCGGACCGGCACCATGGTGCACGCGGTGAAGTCGGTGGCGATGCCCACGACCGACGCCGCGTCGACACCGGCGCGGGCGAGCGCTTCGGGCACGGCCGCGCGCAGGACGTCGATGTAGTCGGACGGCACCTGTAACGCCCAGTCCGGCGGCAGCGGTGCGCCGGTGCCGGGGAGCTCGCGGTCGACGACTCCGTGCCGGTAATCGTGGACGGCGCTGCCGAGTTCGGCGCCGTCGGCGACACGGACGACGACGGCGCGCCCGGACAGGGTGCCGAAGTCGACGCCGATG
>NZ_DAHVSH010000163.1:0-6397 GCF_027324685.1 Haloactinopolyspora sp. | reverse complement strand
CTCGGCGGCCAGGCCGGTCAGCGACACCAGCGCGGTGAGCGCGGAGTGTCCACTCCCGGCGACCACGATGTGTCGCCCGGCCAGCCGTTCGCGTTCGGCGGGGACGGACAGATCCCGACCGCGGTAACCCAGTCGGCCGGCCACGACGGCAGCCGCCTCCCCCAGCGCCGGCAGTCCGTCGCCGCCCAACGGATTCGGCGCACCCCACGTTCCGGACGCGTCGATCAACCCACGAGCCAGGATTCGCGCTGCGCGGCCGTCGGCGTAGCGAACGTGGACGGCCAGCGGCTCCGTGTCGCGACCGTCGTCGACGACTCGATCACGGCCCCGGCGCGCGACACCCACGACCTCGGCACCGGTGTGCACGCGCTCCCCCAGCGCCTGCGCCAGCGGTGCCAGGTAGTCGCGCACCCACTCGCTCCCGGTCGGATAGCCGGCACCGGCGGGACCGATCCAGCCACCCGCTTCGAGCAGCCGGCGCGCCGCCGGCGCCACCAATTCCGACCACGGCGAGAACAGCCGAACGTGCCCCCACTCGGTCACGTGCGCACCCACACTCGCGCCGCGCTCGAACACCAAGACCTCGACGTCGCGTTCGACGAGCTCGGCCGCGGCCGCCAGACCGACCGGCCCGGCACCGACGATCACCACTGGATGCGCCATCATCTCTCCTTCATCGAAGTTCATCGATTCGTGGAGAGCGACTCTATCGACGAACGTCGATGATGCCAACCATCGAATGTCGTCGATAGACTCTCGAACATGACGACCCTTGCGCCCCGCGCGCAGATGCCGCTCGACACCGAGGCGGCGACTCACTACGCCGAGTGCTTCGTCACCCTCGCCGACCCCACACGGGTCCGGCTCCTGCACGCTGTCGCCACCTCGAACGGGGGCCTGACTGTCGGCGAGCTGACCGATCTGCTGGGCATCAGCCAATCCACCGCCTCACATCACGTACGCAAGCTCGCCGACGCCCGCTTCGTGCACGTTTCCAAGGTCGGCACCAGCACCCGGGTCACGGTCAACGAGGCGTGCTGCACCGGGCTGCCGCACATGGCCGACGTCGTCATGGGCGTGACGGCCACCAACCGCCCCTGCTGCCCCGACGACATCCCCGCCGACGTCACCATCCGCGCGCTCACCGACGGCGACTGGGCCGAGGTGCGCCGCATCTACCGCGAAGGCATCGACACCGGCATCGCCACCTTCGAGACGTCGGTGCCGTCGAGCGCCAAGCTGGCGGCGAAGTGGCTGCCCGGGCACCGCTGGGTCGCCGAGATCGATGGCAAGGTCGTGGGATGGACTTCGATCTCGCCCGTCTCTGATCGTGACTGCTACCGCGGCGTCGGCGAGTCCTCGGTCTACGTCGACTCGCGCTTCCGCGGCCGCGGCGTCGGCAAAGCCCTCCTGCGCCAGCAGGTCACCGCCGCCGACGATCACGACATCTGGACCCTGCAGACCTCGATCTTCACCGAGAACCGCGCCAGCATTTCGCTGCACCACCAGGCCGGCTACCGCACCGTCGGCATTCGCGAACGCATCGCCCAGCGCGAGGGCGTATGGCACGACACCGTCCTCCTGGAACGCCGGCGCGCGAACTGAGCGAACACGGGCGTCAGTCAGACGTTCAATCCCGCTCCTCCGCCGACGAGGATGTCCTCGCCGGTGATGAAGGACGAACGCTGCGACAACAGGAACGCGACGGTTTCAGCGACCTCTTCCGGTCGCCCCATCCGCCGAAGCGGCAAGGCGTCCGCGAAGCTCTGCTTGACCGCGGCGATCTGCTCTGGACCCATACCGCTCTTCGCCAGGATGGGGGTGTCGATCGGTCCCGGGCTCACCGCATTGACTCGGATCCCGCGCGGAGCGAGCTCGACCGCGAGCGACGGGATCATCGTGAGCAGCGCACCTCGACTGCCCGCTGCGGCACTGCCACCAGGCATGCCCCGCCTGGCGCCGATTCCCACGGTGAACACCACCGAGGCGCCTTCCCCCATCAGCGGCAGCAGCTTCTGCAGCGCGAAGAACGGCCCCTTCGCATTGATCGCGAACAGGCGTTCCCACGTGTCCTCGCTCATGCTCTCCACGGGCGCCGACTCCATGATCCCGGCGTTCAGGAACGCGCCCGTGAGAGATCCGAACGCGGCCTCGGCTTCACGCGCGACTCGGGTGTTGTCCTCGACTGACGCGGCATCGGCTCGCGTCACGATCACCTCAGCGGGCAGCTGGGTACGCGCCCGGGCGACGGATTCCTCGGTGCGCCCGGTCACCATCACCGACACGCCCTGTTCGTGTAGCAGGCCCGCAGTCGCGAGGCCGATTCCGCTGGTTCCTCCGGTGATGACGACGGCTTGGTCGGTCTTGGTCATGTTCGGCGATCCGTTTCTCTCGTGGTGATGGTTGGACCCGGACGCTCATCCACGCCCGGCGATCGTCAGCTCTCCGGCGCTCACCGCCCGGATGTGATCGCTGGCGAGCATCGCGTGCGGGTATCCGAGATCGATCGCGCTGGCCTCGTCGAGACGTCGCAGTTGAGCGTCGTCGAAGACCACGTCGAATGCTGCGAGGTTCTCCTCGAACTGCGCGACGCTGCGGGCTCCGATGATCGGTGCCGCGACCGCTTCGTTCTGCAGCACCCAGGCGAGCGCCACCTGCGAAGGTGTCCGTTCCAGCTCCTGAGCGACCGCACGAACGACGTCGGCGACAGCGAGGTTGCGTTCGGTGATCGTTCCGAGCGCGCGGTTGAAGTTCTTGCGGGTTCCGTCGTCGCTCGACGCCGACACAGCGTCCAGATCGGCGCGGCTGTACTTGCCGGTCAGGATGCCGCCGGCCAACGGCGAGTAGGGCACGACGCCGAGGCCGAGCTCACGCGCCATCGGGATGAGATCGCGTTCCGGCGTGCGCTCGATGAGGCTGTACTCGATCTGCAGTGCGACCAACGGCGCCCAGCCCCGCAGGTCGGCGAGGGTTTGCATGCGCGCGATCTGCCACGCCGGCACGTTCGACATGGCGACGTACAGCACCTTGCCTTGCCGGACGAGATCGTCGAGGCCCCGCATCACCTCGTCGACCGAGGTCGTCGCGTCCCAGACATGCAGATAGAGCAGATCGATGTACTCGGTGTTCAACCGGCGCAGGCTGGACTCGACCGAGCCGATGAGGCTCTTTCGATGCGGGCCACCGGAATTCGGATCACGCGCCTCACGCAACGTCGTGTACTTCGTCGCGAGCACGAGACTCTCCCGAAAGTCCTTCGTGAACTCTCCGAGGAAACTCTCCGAGTTGCCGTTGGTGTAGGTGTTGGCGGTGTCGATGAAGTTGCCGCCACGCTCGACGTAGGCCTCCAGCAGTTTCCGTGATTCGGCGGCGTCCGCGCCCCAGCCCCAGTCCGTGCCGAAGGTGGCCGTGCCGAGCGCCAGCGGCGAAACGCGCAAGCCGGAACGGCCGAGCAACCGGTAGGTGTCGAGTGCGAGTGTCAAAGCCATCTCCAGTTCGGTTGATCTGTCATCGCCTCACCAGAGTGCTGTGACTGCGGCCGCGACTGCCAGGGAAGATCCGTCCCAGGAACACGGCTACCAGCCGCGGAGTTGTAGCGGAGGTGCCACAGTCCTCCGTGAACGTCACCCGAGAGCTCGCCAGGTTCCTCCGCACGCGACGCGAGAGGCTCGATCCCGCGGCTCTCGGCCTCACTCCGCGGCACGACCCTCGACGTCGTACGCCGGGGATGCGCCGAGAGGAAGTCGCCGAGCGCGCAAACGTCAGCGTCGACTACGTCGTGCGCCTGGAGCAGGGGCGCTCATTGCGGCCCTCCCCGAGCATCTTGGATGCGCTCTCGCGCGCTCTGCTCATGTCACCGGACGAGCGTCGTTACCTCTTCGATCTCGCCGAGCAGCGCCCGCCGGACATGCCCAGGCCCACGTCGGTGCCGCTTCCACCGGCTCTCGGGAGCCTGATCGACAGCTTCGCTCCGGCGCCGACGATGGTGCTGGACCATCGATCCGACATCCTCGCGTGGAATCCGGAGATGGCGGAGCTGCTCACCGATTTCAGCGCGCTGCCAGCTCATCGCAGGAACGCCGTATGGCTGTGTCTGATGCACCCCGACATCACCGCCCGATACCTCGACCTGGACCGAGTGCGGCGAGACGGCGTCGCTCATCTGCGCGCAGCATGGGCAGCACACCCGCAGGACGACAGGCTTCGCACCCTCATCGGCGAACTTGTCGACGCCGACGAGGAGTTCGCCGAGCTCTGGGAGAACCACGACGTCCGCGTCAATGGGCACGCTGAGAAGGCGATGCATCACCCTCGAATCGGGATCATCACCGCTCGTTTCGATCTGCTCGCCCCGGTGCAGCAGCCCGAGTACCGCGTCCTCGTCGCTCATGGAGCAGACGAGGCGAGCCGCTCGGCCATGGAACGTCTCGCCTCGCCCGAGCGATCAACACCACTGACCGCGGTGACGGCGTAACGCTCCAGTCAACCGCGTGCTGGGTGCCACTCGGGTAGCTGGTCGACCGGCCGGGGATACAAGGTGTGGTCCTCGAGAACGAGATCCGGATCGGCGTCGCCACTGTCGAGGTCGTCCTCGACGATCAGCCCACCAAAAGGGCATGTCTCATAGTCGAACTCCACATCGACCTCTGTTCCGTCGACCGTGAAATCCGCGACGTACCAGGTGCCCTTCGCGGGGTCATGCATCTTGCCGCGCAGCTCAGCCACCAGAGCGCCAAGGCCACGCTCTGGCCGGACCCTTTTTGTCACACTGCCGTCGGCCAGCGTGACGGCAAGACGAATCTTGACGACGTTGGCAAGCGCCTCGGCGTGCAGGACGATCTTCTGCCAGCCTTTCGGGGCGGAACGGCGTGCGCCGTCCGAGATACCGCGTACCTGCTCGTCAATCGTGAGACTCATGCGTCGGACTCCTCGGAGTCGGCCGGTGTGTTCAAGATGGTGACGGATTCGATCTCGTCGCCGATCTCATACTCGACTTCAAAGTACGCGGGTCGGTGGCCGTCATCTGTGTAGACGACCCATACGGTGATATCGATGGTCATGCCATCACGGATGGCGCGTTCCCACTCGCGCTCAAGCCCTCGATAACTGCGCCGGTTGACCTTCTGCGTCATCGGCACGAGATTGATGTCGTCCCCGATGCCGCCGAAGACGCGCCCGATCAGGTGACCAGCGTCATCCTGGTCCAGCTTGCCCTTCACTCGCCGCTGAGCACTGGGGTTGCGTTGCCCGCCGGACCCTCAGCGAGTGTCGCCTTGACGCTGATGACGCGCCCATTGACACCCGTGCCATACGTAACTGAGCGATCGACGACGATGTTGTGATCTTCGGGAGGGTCACGCAGGATCAGTTGGTGTTCCCGCTGAGTACTGGTGACGTGCAGGACCGGACGAAGGAGAGCCTTTAGTTCGCTCGTCGCCGTGCTCACCGCGGCAGTGGATGCATCGCGCAGGTGCTCGACCTCCCGGCACATGTCGGCAACGATCTGCTCGACCTTGCTGGCGACGTCTGTGACCCGGGCGAGGTCGAGGACACGGCGAACGTCGGCGAGACTTTCGTCGAGCTGATGTCTCAGGTTGTCGGTCTCGGCCGGGATGGTCTCGTCCCCCAGCTCACCAAGGCGCTCGATGCCCTGCCTGATTGGCCGCTCATCCATCCGATCGATCTCCGCCCCCTCCGCCTGGGCCGAGTCTCTCACAGCGAGCGCATTCAAATGCCGCGAAGGGCTGCAGACACAGGACACCGAAGAACCACGACGACACCTGTCACGGGTGGTGACTCGGCCGAGTGTTTATGCGACAGCGTTCTTTCGCAAAGATTCGCCGAACTGATCTGCCGTATGGCGGATGGGCCCGGCCAGGAGTCGACGCGAAACGCCCCGGCGCGGTCCTGCTACAGCCCGTGCCGGGGCGTTACCGGGATCAACGGTGTGCGACTACCTCCACCGGCACCCACCAGCGTAATTCTGTCTTGCACTGCGACCCAGTCGCGGCGAGGATGAAGATCGTCGAGAGGCGCACCGAGATCGCCGTCAGGATCACCCGCAACGCGGCCACGATCCTGACCATCGCGCTCGTAGCCGTCCTCACCGTGCTCTGGTCCCTGCTCCGGGTCGTCGACCTCTTCAGGTAGAGCGTCGATCTCGCAGGGAGTGACCGACCCCGCCACCGGCACCGGTACGGGGTCGGCGCGCGTACGACGAGCCTTCGAAGAAGGCTCCTGAGCTGTGATGACGCGTGGTGGGCGATACTGGGATCGAACCAGTGACCTCTTCGGTGTGAACGAAGCGCTCTCCCGCTGAGCTAATCGCCCGGGCGCGGGAACACGATACCCCACCCCAGCGCCGTCGGTACAACTGACCGGCTTCGTTTCGCGTTGC
>NZ_DAHVSH010000146.1:0-79611 GCF_027324685.1 Haloactinopolyspora sp. | reverse complement strand
ACGCCCCAGTCGGGGCTGGACTGCAACGTCGGCCACCTCTCCGCGACACTGTCGGGCATCGGTGTTCCTCGACTCCTCGGCGGCAGGGGGCTTGCGGTGAGCGTGCTCGTACTTCTGTGACCGGCGCATAATCTAGCGCTTTACCGCTGTCCTGCAACACCGCGTCGGTGCGGCGCCTGGTCTAAACTGTTGCGGTCCGGCGCAAAAGCGACAGGCAGTGCAGGCATCGTCGACCTCGGGGTACGGAACCAGCTGATGCATCAACCGCCCGCCGTGTCGACGCGCGAACTACCGCCACCTCCGCCGCCGCCGGCACCCGACATCGCAGCCCGCGCGCAGGCGAAACCCCCGGCGCCGGGCCGCGCCACCGGGCCAGCCGGGTTCCGGGGCGACATCCAGGGCCTGCGCGCCGTCGCGGTGATCCTCGTGCTGGGTTTTCACGCCGGGGTGCCCATGCTCTCCGGCGGGTTCGTGGGCGTGGACGTGTTCTTCGTGATCTCCGGCTTCTTGATCACCGGATTGATCGACCGTGAGATCGGGCGCACCGGACGGCTGAGCCTGGCGCGCTTCTGGGCCCGCCGCGCCCGGCGGTTGCTCCCGGCCACGGCGGTGGTTCTGGGAACCGTCGCCGTGGTGACGATCGTCGTGCTCCCGGTCACCCGTTGGCCGGCCATCACGTGGGACATCGCCACCAGCGCGTTGTACGTCGTGAACTACCGGCTGGCCGATCAATCGGTGAACTACCTGGTCTCCGAGGACGCTCCCAGCCCGGTGCAGCACTTCTGGTCACTGGCGGTCGAGGAGCAGTTCTACGTCGTGTGGCCGCTGCTGATCATCGTGCTGCTGTGGCTGCAACGACGCTACCGGCTCCCGTTGACGAAGGTCATGCTCACCGGCGTCGCCGTCATCGCCGTCCCCTCGCTGCTGTGGTCGGTCTACCTGAGTTCGGCGAACCCCGGCGCCGCGTACTTCGTCTCCACCACCCGGCTGTGGGAACTGGCGATCGGCGCGACGCTGGCGATCCTCGCGCATCGTGCGCCCCGGATCCCGGCGGCCGCGGCCCACGCGCTCGGGGTGCTCGGGCTGGTCGCCATCGGGTACGCGGCGGTGCGGTTCGACGCGGGGACGGTCTTTCCCGGTGCGGCCGCGCTCGTGCCGACTCTGGGGGCCGCGGCGGTCCTGGTCGCCGGCACGACGGGGCGGCGCACCTGCGCGAGCGTGGTGCTGGACAACCCGCCCATGCGCGACATCGGCGACTTGTCGTACTCGCTCTACCTGTGGCACTGGCCGCTGATCGTCGGGGCCACGGTGGTGTGGGGCGATCCCGACGGGACGCTGCCCGTGGGCATCGGCGTGCTGGTCGTGGGGTTCTCGGCCGTCCCGGCCTGGCTGACCTACCGGGTCGTCGAGTACCCGATTCACCACGCCCGGGTGTTGGCCCGCTTTCCCTGGCGGGCCGGGGTCCTGGCCGTGGCGTGTACCGCTGTCGGGGTGGCGGCGGCGATGGTGGTGTCGTTCGCGGTGCCGAAGACGTCGACGTCGCCTCAGGATGTTCAAGCCGACGGCGCGGCCGTGCTGGGTGACGACCCGGCGGATTTCGAGGCGCCCGATCAGGTGGACGCCATGGTGCCCGACGTGCTCAGCGCACCGGACGACGTGGCGAGACTCGACGGCGACATGTGCATCGGCGGCACCACGGGCACCGAGCTGGAGCCGTGCGTCTACGGCCCCGAGGACGCCGAGACGACCGTCGCGGTCGTGGGTGACTCGAAGATGCACCAATGGCTGCCCGCGCTGGAGAACGTCGCCGACGAGCACGGCTGGCGGCTGGTGACCTACCTCAAGAGCGCCTGCCCCTTCGTCAGCGTCGACATCGAGCTGAACGACCAAGCCAACGAGGAGTGCGCCGAGTACAACGAGAACCGGCTCGACCGGCTGCTCACCGATGACGACATCGACTACATCCTGACCTCGCAGGTCGCTTCCCGCGCCTACACCGACGACGACCGCTCCGATGACGACAAGTCCGACATGATGGTCGACGACCTGGTCCAGCAGTGGGCCGAGCTGGAGGAAGCCGGTCGGGACGTCATCGTCATGATCGACAACCCGAACCCGCTCCTGGACGTCATGGAGTGCGTCGCGACACACGGCGACGAGCTGACGGAGTGTGCGTTCTCGCGTGCCGACGGTGAACAGGTCGGTGGCGCAGCGGTCCAGTTGTCCGCGCTCGAGCGGTCCGAAGGGGTCAGTTCGGTCGATCTACGCGACTACATCTGCCCGGGCGAGACGTGCCCCGCCGTCATCGGGAACACGTTGGTCTACCGGCGCGGGTCGCATCTGACCGCGACCTACGTGGAGAGCCTCACGCCACGCTTGGACGACGCCCTGGCCGGCATCGTCTCGGGTTGAGCTCGGCTCAGCGGCGCTCGCCCAGCGCCCCGAGCACGAGCCGATCGGTGCGGGTGAGGCCGGCCGGCCCGACGATGAGCGAAGCGGAGCAGCGATACGTCACCAGCACCGAGGCGAGCGTGGCACGGACGTAGTCGTCCCACGGCTGATGGTCGCTGGTCCAGCTGTGTTCCGGGACGAGCAGTTCGGCCGGGTATCCCCACTGCCGTGCGGCGCCGAGGCGGGGGGTGTCCATCACGATCACCGGGCGGAACCCGCCGGTCAGCACCTGCAACTCGGCGATCTCGCGCACGACGCCGTCGACGTCGGCGGCGTCTTTCTGGGACATGCCGAGCAGGATCACCACCACCACGGGCAGCCGTTCGACGCCGACCCCGGCGATCAGATTCCCGCCCGCGACGTCCAGCGGAGTGCGCTGGTCGGCGTCGATGTCGAACAGGCGATGCACCACGGCGCGCGCGGTACTGCTCTGCCGGACCCTGGGGACCATCGTGCGCCGGGCATAGCGATACCCGGGGATCTTACGGACGTGGCGCATGATGCGGCGAGGCCTGGGGCGCGGAGCGGTCACGGCCAGTGATAGTGCCACGAACGTGGTGGCGACGGCACGCCGACGCCCGAGCGCGGGCCTCACCGGGCCCCTGCCAGCGTCAGCAACTGTGCGGCAGCGTCCGGTGCGCCGTTGCCCGGATCGGCCGCGGCGACGCGCTTGACCATCTGCTCGCCCCGCTCGAGCAGGTCGGCGAGGAGCGGTACGGCGGTGTCGACGGCGATGCTCGGCAGGGTGTGCGCCCACCCCTGCTCGGCGGCGAATCGAGCCCGGGCTTCCTGGTCGTCCAAGGCGGTCGAGCTGTTCGGCACGAACAGCGACGGCACGCCGAACCGCAACAGCTCGTGGAACGAGTTGTAGCCGGTGGCGCTGATGGCCAGGTCGAAGGCGTGGTAGTGCCGCGACAGCGGATACGCGCGCACCACGTGAACGTCGTCCAGCCGGCCACCGTCCACGGCGATCTCGGGCCGGGTGACGCAGACCTCCACGTCGAGTTCACGCAGCGCCGCGACCACCGCGCCGACGTCACCGCTGGTGTCGTTGATGTTGCCGGCTCCCAGCGACACCAGCGCAAGCCGGGCGGTCGGATCGAGGCCCAACGCCAGGCGCGCCTGGGTGCGGTCCTGGAGGTCCTCGCGGTCGAGCAGCGTGACCGGCCCGACCCGGTGCGCCGACGCTTGAGCGGTGACCCCGCGGTCGGCCGCGGCGGCGAAGTCGCCGGGCTCGATGACGAAATCGAACCAGGACGTCTTCTTCAGCTGGCTGTGGTTCTTCCCGGCCCGCCACAACCCGCGACGCGACCACACCCACGGGATCTCGGGATGGGCCTCACGGATCGCGACGATGCCGTCGTAGGGCCAGGTGCCGTCGAAGACCACGACGCTGGGCTCGACGCGTTCCAGGGTCTTGGTGACGCGGTCGGCGAAGTAGGCATGCCAGCGTCGCGGTTCGAGCCCCGCCGCCGTCGCCGACGGCAGGTACTCGTAGGTGTGACCGAACCCCGCGACGACGGGAACGGCCTGCGACAGCGAGAAGAAATGCGCGGCGAGATCGGGCCGGACCCGCTCGGCGTAGGCCAGCAGCCGGGTCAGGTGACCCATGCCGGCGCCGTTGCTACTGATGAACAACGCGGTGGGGGTCTTGGCGGCGGCGACCGGTGCTGGGCTGACGGGGACGCGTTGATCGGTCGGCGCGCCGATCAGTTCACGCAGCCGCGCGATGTGCGCTTCGTGGCCGAACCGTTCGCGAGCGGTCCGTAGGGCGCGGTCGACCTGGGCGGCGTAGGCGTCGCGATCGGTGTGCAGTCGCTCCACCACGCCGCGAACCTCGTGCGGCTCGGCGTAGATGGCGGCTTCGCCGAACACCGGCTCGAAATGCGGCGGCAGGATGGCCGGAACACCCGTGGCCAGCGCCTCCAGGATGGTTCGCCCGAACGCCTCGATCCAGTTCGGGTTGTGGTAATAGACGAAGAAGTCCAGCGAGGCCAGGAACTCCCGTGGCGACATCGCGCCGAACTCCATGATCTCCCACGAGTCGGGGACCGTGCCCAGCACGTTGACCACCGGGTCGGCGCCGCCGAGGACCCGCACCGTCCACGACCCGTCATCGGGGTAGACCGCCCGCAGCGTCGTGGCGTCGGCCGGCCATTTCTGCGGCGACGAACGGCTGTGCCGGCCGATCACCGGTCGCCGCGCCGCGGTGCCGGGCTCCGGGCGCGCCGGACGGCGCTGGGAGGCGACCTGCCACGCATCGACGTCGATGATGTTGACCCAGTCCGAGTCGGCCAGGGCCGACTCCGGAACGCGCGAGACGATCGACTGGCGCACGAGCGGGCCGATGGGCGCCCACAGCGGCTCGACGCCGAAGTGCTCCTTGGCGATCTCGTGTACGGCCTCGGGCCGGTAGTGCTCGTGGCCGTCGATGTCGTACGGCCCGGCGTTCGCGACGATGACGACGTGGTCGGTGTGCACCGTCGGGAGCTGGCCGGCAGCGTGCTGCAGGACGGCCGGGTGGCGCACGACGGTCACCCGCGCGTGGACCGGCTCGGGGCCGATGAACAACGTGGCCTGCCCGGCCTCGACGGCCCGGCGAATGTGCCGGTTGACCGGGGCCACCTTCGCGATGAGCGGGCCGTTCAAGGTGATCAGGCCGGTGGTGTAGCCCGCCCTGGCCTGTGCGGTGATCTCTTCGGCGATGCTGTGTGACGTGCCGCCGGGGAAGCGCAGGTCGGAGATGTCGAGGACGTCGACCGTGCGCTCGGCCGCGCCGACGGACGAGGCCCGCGCGAGGCCGGGGTTTTCGGGTTCGGGCATGGCTCCAGATGGTTTCACAGTGCGTGGGACTGAGGAGGGTCGACGATCACCGTCACCCGTTCGGTGGCCACCCGGGCGTCGCGGCCGGCGAGATCTTCGTGGCGGACGAGCACCGCCGAGCCCCCGGTGACGAGCGGGACGAGCAGGGCATCGACCAGCGCGGCGCCGAGATCGTCGGTGGGCACGAGTAGCCGCGCACCCGGGCGGGCGCCGAGCTGTTCGGCCCGATCGTGAGCGTAATCGAGGAGACCGGACAGCGTGTGCACGACGCCGGAGCTGTGCAGAGCGGGCTCGTCCGGCGCCGGCGGGAGGATCGGCACGAACTGATCGGGAAAGGACGGCACTTCGACGGCGTAATCGAGCACACCGGGCGGGAGCGGCTCGGTGAAACGACCGCCGAGCGGACGCAGCGACACGCCGACGACGTCGTCGGCGCCCGACGCGGTCGCTGACTCGAGCGTGTCGGGCCCGGCCACCACGATGTCCGCGCCGGGATCGCCGCCGGCATGCCCATCGGCGCCGATGACGACGCAGGCGCCGAGCGTCCAGCAGGCACTCGCCCAGGCCAGGGCCTGCCAGTGTGCAGGTAGCAAGATCGCGACCCGGCTGCCGGCCTCGGCGCCGAGGCCGTCGCTGAGCAGCCCCGCGGTCTTGGCGACCCAGTTGTCGAAGGTGACAGTCGACAGCTCGACGCGCTCGCCCGTGGCGTCGTCGTAGAACGTGAGCAGTGGCCGGGAACCGTCGCGACGGACTTCGGCCCGGAGGAGTTCGGCCGGGGTCGGCGCCATCGACGTCATGGCCTCAGCCTACGGTTCAATGGGTGCTGACGCCGTCGCAGGACCGGAACCTGTCGGCTGACGACTACCGCGAGGGACGATGATCACCAGGACGTGGCGGCCGCGACACCCGGTGGACGTCGCAGCCACGTTGTCCGCGCATCGCCGTGGCCCCTACGACCCCGCCTTCGTGATCGACGCCGGCGGACGGGTCTGGCGGACCTGCCGGTACGGCGGGGAGCCGGCGACCATCCGGGTCGAGGCGTTGTCCCGCGTCGAGGTCCGCGCCACGGCGTGGGGGCCGGGGGCCTCGGCGGCCCTTGACGCCGTACCGGGCTGGCTCGGCGAATACGACGAGCCGCACGCTTTCCGGCCCGTTCATGCGCTGATCAGCGACGTACTGCGCCGGTGCCCCGGGCTGTTGATCGGGCGGACCGGGCTCGTCGTGGAGGCCCTGGTCCCGGCGATCCTGGAACAGAAGGTCACCAGCATCGAGGCGTATCGGTCCTGGGCGGCCTTGTTGCGCCGGCACGGCGAGCGTGCCCCGGGCCCGGCGCCGGAAGGCATGCGAGTGGCCCCTGCGGCCGGCACGTGGCTGCGCATCCCGTCCTGGGAGTGGCATCGCGCCGGGGTGGGCCCGCAGCGCTCTCGCACCATCGTCACCGCCATGCGCCACGCGGCTCGGCTGGAGGAGACCGCGTCCATGTCCAGCGAAGCGGCCGACCGCCGGCTGCGTGCGGTGCCCGGCATCGGGCCGTGGACCTCGGCCGAGGTCCGCCAGCGCGTGCTCGGTGATCCTGACGCGGTCTCGGTGGGCGATGCCGGCCTGCCGCACGTGGTGTCCTACGCGCTGGCCGGGCAGCGGCGGGGAAGCGACGAGTTGATGCTCGAACTGCTGGAGCCCTACCGCGGCCACCGGCACCGGGCGTGCGTCCTGCTGCTGCAGGCCGGGGAGCGCCCGCCGCGTCGAGCTCCCCGAGCGCCGCTGCGCGACTACCGGGCGATGTGAGGGCGACGCGAGCTCACCGCGTGACCACGGCGTCGGCGGCCGTGGTCGACGACGGCCGTGAATCCGGCGTAGGGCGGCCGATCGCGAGGATCCCGGCCGGACGCCACCCGGTCGGCAGGTCGAGCGACGATGCGGCGCCCGGCAACGCCGGCGTGGATGGCAGCCAGGCGCAGGCGAGCCCGTCCGCCCACAGCGCCACGGCGAGCCCCTCCACGGCCGCACCCAGCTCCACCAGCGCGTGCTCGTTGTCGTCACTTGTGCACGCCAGGACGAGGGCCGGTGCCGATCGCAGGCCGTCGTCGTCTCCGGCCTCGACGATCGCCGCCCGCGCGGCCTCGGACTCCACCAGTACGAACCGCGCCGCGCTGCGGCTCAAGGGTTGCGCGGCGCTGAGCGTGGCCGTGAGGGCGCGGCGCACCAGCGCGTGGTCCACGCCGCGCGCGGTGAACCCGGCCACGACGGGGCGTTCGGTCACCGCTGCGCGCATCGCTTCCGGTGTGCCCAGCCGGAAGCGGTCTTCGGCGCTGGGACGCACCAGTGCCGACGCGCCGGTGTCGTCGTCGGGCGGCAACAGCAGATGCGCAAGGCCGCGCACGACGGCCACGGGCACCTGCGAGAGCTTGGTGCGCACCAGCTCCGAGGCGGCGGCCAGTTCGTCGGCCACCGCGACGACGGTGACGCCGAGATCGTTGCCGTAACGGTCCTGCCGTCCGCGCAGGTCGTCGACCGCTTGGACCCCGGCCGTGCCGACGGCGAAGTCGACGACCCCGTTACGCCACGCCCGCCCGGCCGTGTCGGTCACCACCACGCCCACCTGGGCGCCGAAGCGCTGCCGCAGGCCCTCCCGCAGGGCCCGGGCCGAGGCGTCGGGGTCCAGCGGCAACAGCACGACGCTGCCGGGCTCGACGTTGGATGCGTCCACGCCGGCGGCGGCCATGACGAAACCATGGCGGGTCTCGACGATGCGGGTACGACCGTTCGGCGTGGTCCACTCCGCGACGGTGCGTACCGACTCCGCGTCGATGGCCTCCTCGCGATCGACACCAGCGCGGACCCGGCCTTCGGCCTTGCTCACGATCTTGCTGGTCACCACGACGATGTCGCCGTCGGCCAGGTGGATGGCCCCATCGGCGAGGCCCGCCGCGAGCAGGCCGACCAGGTCGTCGCCGGGACGGACCTCTGGCATACCCGGCACACCGACGATCTCGACCCGGGGCGCCGGTGTGCTCACGGCGTCACCAGGTCCAAGGCCGCGCGGGCCATCGCCGCTGTGGCGTCGGCGTCGGTCATGAGCAGCGGTACGGCGCGGCATGCGATACCGAGCGCTTCGACCTCCGTGACCGCGTCGGCGTCCGAGCTGTCGACCAGCCAACCGTCCAGGATGTCGGCGAAGATCCCGGCGACGCCTGCTGCCGTGGCGGGGACCCCGATGGCGCGCAAGGCGGCATCGGCCATGCCCCGGACCGGCGCGCCGGCGATGATCGGCGACAAGCCGACCACCGGCGCCTGCGCCTTCGCCACGGCGTCCCTGATGCCGGGCACCGCCAGGATCGGGCCGATGCTGACCACAGGGTTCGACGGCGGCAGAACGATGACGTCGGCGTTGTCGATGGCCTCGATGACACCGGGGCCGGGGCTCGCGGCGTCGATGCCGACCAGCACGATCCGCTCAGCCGGTAGCTCGGCGTGCCAGCGGACCCACCATTGCTGGAAGTGGATCGCCTCGGTGCCGTCCTCGCGAGCCACGACCACGTGCGTCTCCACCCGGTCGTCGCTCATCGGCAGCAGCCTGACGCCAGGCTGCCAGCGCTCACACAGCGCCTCGGTCACCGCCGACAGCGGGTAACCCGCGGCCAGCATCTGGGTGCGGATGATGTGCGTGGCGATGTCACGGTCCCCGAGGGTGAACCACCGCGGTTCGGCGCCGTAGGCCGCCAGCTCGTCGGCGACGGCGAACGTCTCTTCGCTGCGGCCCCACCCCTGGGACTCCTCGACACCCCCGCCCAGCGTGTACATGACCGTGTCGAGGTCCGGGCTGACGTGCAACCCGTGCAGCGTGATGTCGTCGGCGATGTTGCCCACGACGGTGATGTCGGCGTCGGGGACGGCTCGCACCAGCCCGCGCAAGAACCGAGCAGCGCCGACGCCGCCTGCCAACGTGGTGATTTTCAGCACGTCACCTGACGCTACCCGGCGCCGGTTCCGGCGGTGATGAGCGGCTGCGGCGACCGTTCCTGGTCGTGAGGGTTGGTCCTGGTCGTGAGGGTTGGTTCTGGTCGTGAGGGTGGTCCTGGTCGGGAAGGTTGGTCCTGGTCGGGAAGGTTGGTCCTGGTCGTGATGATCGTCGTGGGTGTTCTTGCCGCTATAGCGCGCGCTTGTTGGCACGACGATCATCACGACCGGTGCGGGACCGGCTGTTGGGTGCACGACGATCTTCACGACCGGTGCGGGACCGGGAGGGGAGCGGCGTGGGCGCTGTACACGCTGCCAGTAGCGCCAGCTGGGTGCGTGGGGCGTGGTCGTGAGGGTTGGTCCTGGTCGTGATGATCGTCGTGGGTGTTTTCGCCGCTATAGCGCGCGCTTGTTGGCACGACGATCATCACGACCGGCGAAATCGGCTGTTGGGCACACGACGATCTTCACGACCGGTGCGGGACCGGCTGTTGGGCACACGACGATCTTCACGACCGCCTGGGAGCGGCTGTTGGGCACACGACGATCATCACGAATGCCCGCAGCGGGAACGGCTCCCGTGACGATCAGCGGCGTGAGGCGGCGTGCCGGCTGCCGCACGGCGAGGGGCGTGCCAGTTGCCGGAGCGGACTCGCGATCGCCGCCCGACGAACGCCGACCGCCGGCGAGCCGCGGACAGGCGAAACCCCGCACATCCGGTACCGCCGCCACCGTCGTGATTTTCAGCACGTCGCCCCGACGCTGCCCAGCGCCTGTTTCGCTCCCCATGAACCGCCGCCGACCGGGGCTGTCCACCGAACTTGGCTCGCGAGCGCAACCGGCCTATGCTCCGCGCACGAACCGGGCCGCCCTCGGCTCCCCACCGGTCCAGAAAAACAGGCGAACAGAGATCTTTAGCATGGTTCGGCTTGACGAGCGGGGATTACGAGCATGTAATTTCATACGTGTCGTTCGGTGGTTCGGCGTACACGACCAACGCGGAACCACATCGGGGGCCGGCCCACGGGCCGGACGAGGTCGGAGGAGGCGAGCCATGACCGAGTGGGACGAAATGGACCTGCTCTTGGGCGACGCCGAAGAGATGAGTTGGCAGGAGCGGGCGCTGTGCGCCCAGACTGATCCGGAGGCGTTTTTTCCTGAGAAAGGCGGGTCCACCCGTGAGGCGAAGCGGGTGTGCCTGGGCTGTGACGTGCGGGCCGAGTGCCTGGAGTACGCGCTCGAACATGACGAACGCTTCGGAATCTGGGGCGGGCTGTCCGAGCGCGAGCGGCGCAAGCTGAAAAAGCGGGCGGTCTGAGCGGCGTCCGCACCGACGCACCAACTCGCGCCCTGTGCGCAGGCGTGCTCGTCCGTGGTCGCGACGAGCGCCCCGAGCAGGTGGAGTCTGCCGAAACGCCGTTCTGCGCGTAGTGTTGTCTCGGTTGACACGGGGATGAGCCGGCCGGGTAGCGCCAGCCGGACGACGTTCCCGTTCGTCAGCGTCCACATCCGATCCATACCTGCTCACCATCACGACGAGGCATGGCCACCGACCCATTGACCGCTGCCGACCACGGCCAGACGACCTCCGGCGTCTACTCCGATCCGGGGCTCGGCACCGACGCAGCTCTCGACGCCTTCGCCGGCGAAATCGCTGACACGACTCCGGTCGACCCGACCGAACTCCTCACTCACGACGTCACGGCTGTCCTGGTCGCTCACAACGGCAGCCGCTGGCTGCCGCAGACGCTGCGCGCTCTGTCCGAGCTGCGACGCATGCCGGAGCGCATCGTCGCCGTCGACACCGGCAGCAAGGACGAGAGCGAGCGCATGCTGACTGAGGCGCTCGGTGCGCCCGCGGTGATCCGCGCCGACCGGTCCACCGGTTTCGGCGAAGCAGTGGCACTGGGCGTGCAAGCCGCTGACGAGGTGGCGAAGGCGGCCTACGGGTTCGGCGCCGGGGGCGCTCGGCGAACCGAGTGGATCTGGCTGCTCCATGACGACAGCGCGCCGGAGCCCGACGCCCTCGCCCGGCTGCTCGAGGCCGCCGTCCGGCGTCCGGACGCCGGAGTCATCGGCCCCAAGGTGCTCGACTGGGGCGATCGCCGCCAGCTGCTCGAGATCGGCCTGACCGTCACCGGCGGCGGACGCCGGCACACCGGCCTGGACAAGCGCGAGTACGACCAGGGCCAGCACGATGGCACCCGAGACGTCCTGGCCGTGGGCAGCGCGGGCATGCTGATTCGCCGCGACGTCTGGGACGACCTCGGTGGGTTCGACCCTCGGCTGACGCTGTTCCGCGACGACCTCGACTTCGGCTGGCGAGCGAACGAAGCCGGCCACGCGGTCATCGTCTGCCCTGAAGCCGTCATCCACCACGCCGAAGCCGCCGCCCACGGCCGTCGCCGGCTCGGCGCCACGCGTGATCGCCCGCACCTGGCCGACCGCAGGAACGCGCTGTACGTCCTGCTGGCCAATGCGCCGACACGCTCGTTGGTGCTCGTGGTGTTGCGCGTCATCGTCATGGGAGTCGGCCGCTCGCTCGGTTTCCTGCTCGGTAAACAGCCCGCCCTCGCCGCCGAGGAACTGCTGGCGCTGATCTCGGTCATCGGCCGGCCCGACACGCTCGTGCGAGCCCGCTCCCGTCGCCGGCGCACCCGCGCGCGGGAGCCCAAGGACCTGCGTGCGCTGTTCCCGCCACCCGGCCAGCAGGTACGCCATGCCGGTGAGAACGTCTTGAGCATGCTGACCGGCTCGGGCAGCGGCGCAGCACACGACGTGTCGCGTGCTCGGCGGGCGAGTACCGACGACGAAGCCGTCGGCGAACTACCCGACAGCGACGACACCTTCGTGCTGCGCGTCCTGCTGCACCCGGCGGTGCTGCTGGTGACCGGGCTCGTCGTCGCCACCCTGATCGCCGTCCGCGGCCTGATCGGGTCCGGACGCCTCATCGGCGGGGCGCTGCTGGCCACCCCGACGGCGGCCGGTGAGATCTGGGAGGTCTACACCGAGGCGTGGCACACGGCGGGGCTCGGCAGCCCGTCGGCCAGCCCGCCGTACCTGGCGGTCGTGGCGTTCATCTCGTCGATCGTGCGTAATGCCTCACTGACCGTCGACCTGTTGCTGCTGGGATCGGTGCCGCTGTCGGCCATCACGATGTACCTGCTGGTCCGTCGGCTGGTGAACTCCAAACTGCTGCGGGTCTGGGCCGCAGGCACCTACGCGCTGCTGCCCGCCACCACCGGCGCGATCGCTGCCGGCCGCCTCGGTACGGTGTGCGCCGCGATCGTCACGCCGTTGCTCGTTCTCGCGGTCATCCGGACCATGGGGGCACCCGGACGGCCCGGCCCTGGTCGGGCGGCGTGGAGCGCCGGCCTCCTGCTGGCGTTGGTCTCCGCCTTCGTGCCGCTGGCGTGGCTGCTGGCCCTCGTGGTCGGCGGCGTTGGCGTCGCGACGGTCTTCCGGGATCGCCGCTCGGCGCTTCGGGTCGCGGTGATGCTGGTGGTCACGCCGATCGTGTTGATCCCCTGGACCGGCAGCGTGCTGAGTGATCCCGGTTTGTTCCTCACCGAGGCCGGGCTCCCCGGGCCTGATTTGTCCGACGCGAACCTCGCTCCGTGGGCGGTGCTGCTGCAGCACCCCGGTGGTCCGGGAGCCGGGCCGGTATGGCTGGGTGTCGGCGTGGTCCTCGCGGGCTGGGCGGCGCTGTTCCGGACCGATCGGCGGTTGCGGATCGGCGCGGCGTGGGTCGTGGCCGGGTCGGCGCTGGTGCTGGGCATCGTGCTGTCGCGGTTGCCGGTCAGCGGGCCGACGTTGGAGACGCCGGTCTCGGGCTGGCCGGGCTATCCGGCGGTCGTCCTCGGCGGGGCGTTGCTGGTGGCCGCGATCATCGGCGCCGACGGCGCGCGCGAGCGGCTGGCGCATGCGACGTTCGGCTGGCGCCAGCCGGTCGCGGTCGTGGTCGTGGTGGCGGCGGTGGCCGCTCCGCTGGGATCGCTGGGCTGGTGGCTGTGGCGCGGCGCCGGTGATCCGGTCGAGCGTCGCGCCGAGCAGATCCTGCCCGCCTACGTCGCTGACGAGGCCGAACGGCCCGAACGAGTCCGCACCCTGGTGCTCGACCGGGCCGACGACGGGCGGGTCACGTACGCCTTGCTGCGTGAGTCCGGCCCGCGCCTGGGCTATGCCGAGACGGCGCCGCCGCCGGAGGAGTACGAAGAGCTCGACCAGGCCGTCGCTGACATCGTGTCCGGGAGCGGTGGGGCCGACGGCGCGCGGCTCGCCGAGTTCGCGGCGCGCTACATCTACCTGCCGCGTCCCTATGATCCCCAGCTCGCCGACACCCTCGACACCGTGCCAGGCCTGGTGCGGTCGTCGGCTCCTGACGGCGCGGCGATGTGGCGGGTCGATCAGCCGGTCGCGCGGGTCTGGGTCGCCGACCCGCGGGCCGACGGCGAATCCGACGTCCCGCTGGCCGACGAGGACGCCGAGGCGGTGACCATACCCAGCGGCGACGTCGACGCCTCCGGCCTGATCCCCGAAGGCGAGCCGGGACGACAGCTGGTCCTGGCCGAGCTGGCCGATCCGGGCTGGAAGGCCACCCTGAACGGGGAGGAGCTGGAACCGACCACCTACGCCGGATGGGCCCAGGCGTTCACCCTGGGTGCCGAGGGCGGTGAGGTCAGAGTCGAATACGCGGGGAACAACCGGGGCGTGTGGCTGTGGGTGCAGCTCGGCGCTGTGGTCGTGGCCATCGTCCTCGCACTGCCGGGGATGCGGCGCGAGCGCGGGGCCGTCGACGACGCCGCTGAGATCGGTCCGGACGAGTCCTCGCCGGATCTGCGGCTGGAGCCGGTCGGCGTCGCCGTGAGCACACCGGTGGCGGCCGCCCAGGACACGCCAGCCAGGGAGGAATCCCAGCGGCAACCGACCCGTCGCCGGCGTGGGGCGCGACCGGCTCGGCAGGGCGACCGCCCGCCTGCGCCCGAAGCGCAACCTTCGACCGAAACGCAGCCCGCGAGCGAGTCCCGGACCGAGCGCCCGACTGAGAGCGAGACCCAGATCGAACGGAACGTGACCCCGCCGACCGACTGGAACCCGTTCGAGCGTTCCGGCACCGACGCCGCCCGCAACGCCGCCGAGCCCGCCAGCAGCGAGCCCGGACCCTACCGGGGGCGTCGACGGGCCGCGGGGAAGTCCGACGAGCAGTCCACCGACGGCGGCAGCACCTATCGCGGCCGCCGCGCCGCAGGTGGCAAGCGTGCGGCCGGACGTCGAGGCAGCCGCCGACGCGGAGGTGATTCGTGATGCGACCCGGGCTGATCGGACTGGCCACCGGGGCGTCCGTGGCCCTCGTCTTGGGGGTGGCCGCATTCGTCGGGCCGCCCGAGTCGGTGGTCAGCGAGCATCCTGCGGTCAAGGAGCCGGTCGTGCGCTCGTCCGTGGTGTGCCCGTACGTCGACGGTGAAGACGAAGGTGTCGGCGAGATCGGTGTCCTCGCGCTGCCCGACGTGACGACCGCAGACGTCGATGACGGCGCCGAACAACAGCCGATCACCGTCGACGCGCTCGCGCAGGCCCCCGAGCCTGGTTCGGACGAGGAACCGTCCCCGCCGGACGAGGACGCCACGCACTTCGAGATCGCCGAGCGCGGGATCCCGTTCCTCCAAGAGGTCGAGTCGGAATCGGCGGTGTCGATGGCCGTCACCGGTAGCGGTGCACTGGCGCCCGGCCTGGCCGCCGAGCAGTCCCTGCTCGTCCAAGAGACCGATCTGCGCGGGCTGAGCACGGTTCCGTGTACCGCACCACAGCGAGAGCATTGGTTCGTCGGCGGTTCCGGCGAAGTCGGGCGGCGCGGGCGGCTGGTGCTCGCCAACCCGACGGACGTTCCAGCGGTCGTCGACGTGGAGCTGTGGGACGAAGCCGGGCCGATCGACGCGCCGGGAACGCAGGACGTCGCGGTGCCGGCGCGCAGCCAGCAGATCTTCCTGCTCGATGCGCTGGCGCCCGGGTCGAAGGCCACTGGCGTGCACGTCACCACCAACCGCGGACAGGTCACCGCCGCGCTGGAGATGCGCGAGACCGACGAGATCACCCCGATGGGGATGAGCTACATCCCGGCGGCGTCCGCACCGTCCGAGGACATCGTCATCCCCGGCGTGCCCGGCCATGGGCAGCGGATTCTGCGGATCCTCGCGCCCGGGGACGTCGACGCCATCGTCTCGATGAAGATCCTCGGCCCAGAAGGCGCGTTCAGCCCGCTCGACCAGGACGTGCTGACCGCGCCCGCCGGCACCGTCGTGGACGTGCCGTTGGACGTCGTCGGCGGGGATCCGTCCGGGATCCGCTTGAGCAGCGACGAGCCGATCACCGCGGCGGTTCGCATGGTCGAGACACCGTCGGACGAAGGGCTGCCCGACTTCGCCTACACGGCCGCCTCCGAGCCGCTGCAAGGCCCGGCCACGGCGTTGCTCAGCCGGGCGACGTCTGGATACACCAGCACCCTGTTCGTCAGCTCGGTGATCGACACCAGCTCGCGAGTCACCGTGCGCACGCTGGACACCAAGGGCGGCGTGGTCAACGAGGAAGAGGTCGAGCTCCCGCCCGGAGCCACCGTGCCGGTGCCGTTGAAGGCGCCGGACGGCATGCACAGCGCGACCGTGATCGTCGATCCGGCGAAGCCCGGTTCGGTCGTGGCGGCGCGAGAGATCCTGGCCAAGGACGATGACGGCGCGCTCGCGGACCTCATGCCGCTGGTATCGCCGACCATCGAGGTCGACGTGCCGGCGGTGGTGGGGGAGTTGCCGTCAGTGCCGGAGCCGACCCTCGAGTGATCCAGCGGGATCGCCGGGTCTAGGAGCCGTGATCGCGACCACCGTACGCCGGGTCGATCTCCTCCGGATCGACCCCGAACAGCTCAGCGACCTGCTCGGTGACGACGTCGCTCACCAGCGCGCGTAGTCGTGTCTGGCCCAGGGCACGGGTCTCTATCGGGCGGCGGAACACGACCACCCGCGCCGGCAACGCGCCGGAACCGGCGAACGCCCGGGCCAGCGGCACCCAGTCGTGCTCCCAGTCGTCCAGCGACGGGACGTCTTCGACGGCGAACTCGACCTTGTTGAGCTGGTCCTGCCAGCGCGTGTCCAGCCGCTCGACGGCGGCGATCACCATCTCGTCGAAGCGCTGCGCCCGCGACGTCGAAAGCGGAGAGTCACTCGGGGCCAACGGCCCGCGCATCCCTCTGCCGTGCCGGTCGCGCCGCACTCGAGGCAGGACGAGTCCGGCGGGCTCCTCAGGGCCGGGAAGACGTCCGCTCATGCTGGGCAGACTAGTCGGATGTGAGCCTCGGCGGGCGGAAGGTGGCCGGTGTCATGTGACGGACCTGTCTCGACTTGGCGTGCCCTGCCGCCACCGACGACGCACGGGCGCTAGCCTTCGATCTGTGAGCCCCACGCGTCGCTGTTCCCGATCTGCCTGTCCACGGACGGCCGAGGCGACACTGACGTATGTCTACGCCGATTCCACGGCGGTCCTGGGGCCGTTGGCCACCTACGCCGAACCGCACAGTTACGACCTGTGCGCCGAACACTCCGAGCGTCTCGTCGCCCCGCGCGGCTGGGAGGTCATCAGGCTCTCGCCCGACCCGGCGGCGCTGCGCCCCACCGACGACGACCTGCTGGCCCTCGCCGACGCCGTGCGCGAAGCCGGCCGCCGGCCCGACCCGCCGCCGCGGTCGACCAACGACGACAACCGAAGCGGCGGCACGCGACGCGGACACCTGCGGGTATTGCCCGACCCGGAGCCCTGACCGGCGCGTACCGCCGTCGGCGACCCAGAAGTGACCGATAGCTCGGTGATCGATTCGCCCCGTTCGACGCGCACGCGCCCCCGTTCGGCGAAACCCAGACGTGCGCGTCGAACATGGCCACCTCACCAGCGCGCAGCTTCCACCGGGTTTCCGGGCGCTTTCGCCCGGACCGCTGCGTGCTAGGCGGACGCGAGCCGGGCCGCGACGTCGGCGGCTTCCGGCGAACCCAGCGTTTCGAATCGGCGTAGCGCGGCCCGAAGGTGATCGGCGCCGCGCGAACGGGCCTCGGTATCGGGGTGCGCCAGCAGCGCCATGCCGAGGACGCGAAGCGCCCGGGCCAGGCCGAGGTGATGTTCGGTCGCCTGGTGGATCGCCACCGCCTCCTCGGCCTGCGCGATCGCCGCATCGACGTGCCCGTCGGCCAGGTCGACGGCCGCGAGGGCGGCCAGCGCGTCGGCGCGGTGCACGCGATGATGGTCGCCGGCCAGGGTGATCGCCGTGCGCGCGTGAAACCTGGCGGCGTCCAGATCGCCGGTGGCCAGGTGCGCTTCGGCACGTCCCCGAGCGGCATACGATCCTTCGGACAGCAGGCCGGGGCCGTCGGCGATCTCGGCGGCGCGTTCGAACGCGTGCTCTGCGGCCTCGAGCTCGCCGCGCGTCAGCAGGCAGAAGCCCAGTTCGGCGCGGATGTTCGTGCGCAAGCGCGGAATGGTGAGCTCGTCGGCGAGGCGGAGGGCGGCGGACAACTGCTCGACGGCGTCGTCGATCTGACCGAGTGCTCGGTGCCTCTCGGCTCGGATGAGCATGAGGACGCAGCCCGCAGCGCGGTCGTCGTGGTTGGCCGCCAGCTGTTCGGCGCGCCGGACGGTGGCGTCGAATCCATCCAGCTGACCGAGCATGAGCGAGGTCGAGGCCAGGTTGATCAGCGCGCTCCTGGTCACCGACGTCTCGTCCAGAGCCAGGATCTTCTCCCACCACTGCACCGCGTGCCGCAATTGGCCATGGAACTGGGCGATGCCACCGAGGTGGTTGAGCACGAGCGCCTGACCGCCATGGTCGCCGAACTGCCGATACAGCTCCAGTGAACGTTCCAGGTACGCCGTGGCCGCGGTGTAGTCGTTCGCTCGTGCTTTCGCGACGCCGGCCATGTAGAGGCAATAGCCCTGGATGGCGAGGTCGCCGACGTGGTCGGCCTGCTCCAGGACTTCAGCCACCAAATCGTCGGGGACTGCGATGCCGCCCAGGATCTGCACGGCGCCGAGCTCGTTCAGCGTGTGTGCGAGCGCATGCCGGTCTCCACGCGCGCGTGCTGCTGTCACCGCGTCTCGCAGCAGCGGCAGGGTGTCGGTCAGCAGGCCGCGCCGAGCCACCGGAACCGCCGCGCCCAGCACGAGATGCCACGACCACGGTTCGAACGACGGGCAGCGCACGGCGGCCCGGGCTGCTGCGGCGATGTTGCCGAACTCGGCCAGCAGCCAGTTCGCCGCGGCGCGCTCGTGCCCGAACTCCACGGTGGGGACACCATCGTGGAGCTGCGGCCTGGGCGGGCGCCGCGGATGCGAGCCCAGGACCTGCACGGCGGCTTCCTTGCCCTGGTAGTACCAGGTGTACAGCCGGAGCCGCGCCGCGCTCCGCTCGTCGGGTGGGTCCTCGGCCTCGACCAAGGTCCGGACGTATTCGCGCAGGAGGTCGTGCAGCCGGTACCGCCCGGCGGCGTGCTCGTCGATCAGGTTGGTCGCGACGAGCTGGCGCAGCATGGTGCGGGCTTGCTGTGGTGTCGCCGCGGTCAGCGCGGCCAGGGCGTCGGCGGTGACGTCCGGGCCCGGAATCAGTCCGAGCAGCCGGAAGCAACGCCGTACGTCCGGGGCGAGGTGCTGGTACGACAGGTCGAACGCGGCCGCGACGGCAAGGTGGTCGTCGTCCAGCGCGAAGGTCGCCAGGCCGTGCTCACGCCGTTCGGCGACGTAATCGGCGATCGGCCGGTGTCGTTCGTCGTCCAGTTGGGCTGCGGCGATCCGCAAGGCCAGCGGAAGCCCGCCGCACTGGTCGATCAAGGTGTCCACGGCGCCCGGTTCGGCCTCGACCCGAGCCGATCCGAGCAGGCGGGTCAGCAGCTGCCTAGACTCCGGGCGTGGCAGCACGTCGACGGCGATTCGCCGCGCGCCCTCGCCCGCGACCAGGCCCGGCAGCCGGTGCCGGCTGGTGATCAGGGTCGCGCACCCGGCCGTGGCAGCCAGCAACGGGCGTACTTGTTCGACCGAGGCGGCATTGTCAAGCACGACGAGCACCTTGCGCCCGGCCAACAGGGACCGGAACTGGGCGGTGGCCGCCTCCGTGGAATCCGCCGCTCGAGTGGGGTCGGCACCCAGGCTGCGCAGCAGCTGCCCCAGCGCTTCGAGGGGTTGGCGGGCGGGCGCGGCGGAGTGCCCGCGCAGGTCGATGTACAGCTGCCCGTCGCCGAAGCGGTCGGCGGCACGATGCGCATAACGCAACGCCAGGCCGGTCTTGCCGACTCCGGCCATCCCGGAGATGACGATGGTGGCGGCTTCGTCGGACTCGGCGATGATGTCGTCCAGCTCGGCCAGCAGATCGTCGCGGCCGACGAAGGCTCCGGGCGGGGGCGGCAACTGGGCCGGCCGTACCGGCTCGGGTCCGGCGGGCTCGGCGGTCGCGACGGGTTCGGTGATGGTGGCCGGAGCGGACTCGGCGAGTAGCTGCCCGTCCTCGGCGACGATGGCTTCGTGCAGGTCACGAAGTTCCCGGCCGGGCTCGACACCGAGCTCCTGCACCAGCCTGCGCCGTGCTGAGCGGAACGCGGTCACCGCTCGCGCCTGCCGGCCCGATCGGTACAGCGCCAGCATGAACTGCCCGACGAACCTCTCGCGCAGTGGGTACTCGGCGACCATCTCGGCCAACTCCGGCACGATCTCGCGGGCACTGCCGCGGGCCAGCTCGGCTTCGTAGAGCTCCTCGCGGGCGATCATCCGCAGCTCGCCCAGCCGCCTGGCCTCCACATCGACCACGACGCCGTCGTCGACGTCGAAGTACGGCGAGCCGCGCCACAGGTCCAAGGCGGCCCGCAGGATCGCGGTGGCCGCGTCGAGGTCGTGGGCCTCGCGAGCACGGCGGGCCTGCGCCACCAGGTCGTCGAACTCGTCGGAGTCGAGCTCGCCCGGCTCGACGTGAAGCAGGTAGCCGCCGGGTGTCGCGGCGAGTCGCTCCGGTCGGTCGAGCACGTGGCGAAGCCGGTGCACGTGGATGTGCAGACTCTTGCCCGGACGCTCCGGAAGGTCGGGCCCCCACAGGACCTCGGCGAGCAGGTCGGTGCTGACGGCGCGATTGGCCCGGGCGAGTAGCACGGCGAGCAGTCGACGGCGCATCGCCGACACCGGTCCGACCGGGCGCGAGCCGTCCAAGGCCCGTACGGGACCGAGAACCTCAAAGCGCACCGTGACCTCCGCTGGGACATTGTGCCCGGTGAGCCGCCACCCCTCGCGTGGGGTCCACGATCCGGACCGGTGGGACGGCCTCCTGTCGCCACGGAAGGTGCGCGGATGAGCAGCGCGGACGCGGGCTGTAGTCTCGCCTGCGTGCGTGACCTCGAGGCGATCGTCAAGGCCTACGACATCCGCGGTGTCGTCCCGGACGAGTTCGACGAAGACACGGCTCGGGCGCTGGGCCGAGCCGCGGCCTTGGTTTTGGCGCAGGAGTCGACCGCGATGGTCGTCGGGCACGACATGCGCACGTCGTCGCCGGGGTTGGCGGAGGCTTTCGCCGACGGTGTCACCTCGGTCGGAGTCGACGTCGTCGATGCCGGCCTGACCAGCACCGACCAGCTCTACTTCGCCAGCGGCGCACTAGACCTACCGGGCGCGATGTTCACGGCCAGCCACAATCCCGCGCGCTACAACGGCATCAAGCTGTGCCGGGCGGGCGCGGCGCCGGTCGGTCGCGACACCGGATTGGCCGAGATCAAGAAGCTGGCCGGCTCGGCGGCGGCGACAGAACGGGCGGGTACGGCCACCGGGCGTGTCGAGCGGCGCGACACTCTCACCGACTATGCCGCTCACCTGCACGGTCTGGTCGATCTCACCGGCATCCGGCCGTTGACCGTCGTCGTGGACGCCGGAAACGGGATGGCCGGGCACACGGTGCCGGCCGTGCTGGCCAAACCACCGGTCACCGTCGTGCCAATGTATTTCGAGCTCGACGGCACGTTCCCCCACCACGAGGCGAATCCGATCGATCCGCAGACCTTGGTCGATCTGCAGGCGGCGGTGCTGGAACGTCGTGCCGACCTCGGGCTCGCCTTCGACGGGGACGCCGACCGCTGTTTCGTCGTGGACGAGAACGGCGCCGTGGTGTCGCCGTCGACGCTGACGGCGCTGATCGCCGTACGTGAGCTGCGCCGCTCGCCGGGCGCGCCCGTGGTGCACAACCTCATCACGTCCAAGGCGGTCCCCGAGATCATCGCCGAGCACGGCGGAACACCGGTGCGGACCAGGGTGGGGCACTCGCTGATCAAGCAGACGATGGCCGAGACCGGCGCGGTGTTCGGCGGCGAGCATTCCGGGCACTTCTACTTCCGCGACTTCTGGCGCGCCGATTCCGGCATGCTCGCCGCGATGCACACGCTGGCCGCCCTGGGCGGTGACGCCGAGGGGCGGCCGCTGTCGCAGTTGCTCGCCCCGTACGAGCGGTATGTCGCCTCGGGCGAGGTCAACAGCACGGTGGCCGACGTCGACGCCGCGATCGAGGCCGTCGAGTCCGTCTTCGCCGCTGAGCCCGACGTGACGACCGACCACCTCGACGGGCTGACGGTGCAGCACTCCGGCGAGCCGATGTGGTGGTTCAACGTGCGCCCGTCCAACACCGAGCCGCTGCTGCGGCTCAACGTCGAAGCAGCCGACCGTGGCACCATGGAGCGGGTTCGCGACGACGTCTTGCACGTGGTCCGCGCCCGGTAGGAGGCAACTCGATGGAACTCGACCCGACTCTGCTCGAGGTGATGGCCTGCCCGGCCTGCCGGAGCCCGCTGGAGCCGGATCACGCCGCGAACGAGCTGGCGTGTACCGGTTGCGACCTGGTGTATCCGGTGCGCGACGACATCCCCGTCCTGCTGGTCGACGAAGCCCGGTCCCGAAACGGAGCGTAGCCGCACGTGTTCTTCGACGCCTCGCTCGACGACGACACCGCCCTGGTCGGCATCGATCGGGTGCTGCGCGAGATCGCGGGCTGGGGTGCGGAGGTCCGGCGGTCCTGTACGGTCGCAGCCGATGTGCTGAGCGGTATCCGTGCGGGCGACCGGCCGCGTGCGGTGGTGGCCGGCGGCCCGGACGGCCGGTTGTTCCGGGCCGTGCTCGAAGTGAGCTGCCCGGTGCCGTTCGTGGCGTGGCCGCACGCGGGACTGCCCGGCTGGGCCGGTCCGCTCGACCTGGTCATCGTCATGTGCATGAACGGCAACTTGCAGGACGAGGTCGACGTGGTGGCCGAGGCGCGGCGGCGCGGATGCACGCTGCTCGTGGCGGCACCGCCGAGTTCGGCGGTGCGCGAGGTCTCGGCCGGGCGCGACACGATCTTCATCCCCGCAGGCAGCACCGATGCCACGGCGGTCGCGGTGCCCGTCCTCGCCGCGTTGCACTCCATCGGGCTCGGCCCCGCGGTGGAGGCTGAACCGGTGGCCTCGGCCCTCGACGACGTCGCCGAACGGTGCGGGCCCCGGGTGCCGACCGATCAGAACCCGGCCAAGGAACTGGCGCTGAGCCTCGCCGACGATGTCCCCGTCGTGTGGGGTGGCTCGGTGCTCGCTGCCAGGGCGGCGCGGCGGGTGGCCGAGGTGTTGCGGGCGGCCAGTGGCCGGCCGGTCGTAGCCGGCTCCGACACGCAGCTCGTGCCGCTCCTGGCCGCCGCGCCCCGGCCCGACGTTTTCGCCGACCCGTTCGAGGACGCTCCGACGACGTCGCGCCCAGTGCTGGTGGTGCTGGACGACGGCAGCGACGACGACGCGTCGGCCGCTGCTCGGGCCCGGCTGGACGATGCAGCGGGCCGGGCGGAGGTCCGGGTCCATGAGATGCGCGCGGTGCGTGGCCCAGGCATCGCCAGGTTCGCGGCGTTGCTGGCGACCGGGCGCTACGTGGCGGCGTACCTGGCTCTGGGGCTGGGCCGCTCGCCGTACTGAGGCGAAATGATCATGTTCACTAGGTAGTCACCAGCCACACCACCCGTGCACGCCTGGTGATGCTGCACAACGCCTGGTGGTGCGCACGCCTGGTGAGTGGACGAGCGGGAAATTCGCTGGCGTAGGTACGGCCGTGAATGGTTACCGTACGCAGCATGATCACGCCGTCGAAGCCGAAGCCGGGCGATCGTGTCGCGATCGTGTCGCCGTCGGCCGGGCTGCCGGGGCTTTTCCCGCGCCCGTACGAACTGGGGCTGCGTCGTCTTCGCGACGACTTCGGCCTGGTCCCCGTCGAGTACCCGACGACGCGCGTGATGGGGGCCGCACCGGCTGACCGCGCCGCTGACCTGCACGCCGCGTTCGCGGACCCGACCATCACGGCGGTGATCACGAGCATCGGCGGCGACGATCAGATCACCGTCCTGCGGCACCTCGACGCCGAGCTGATGCGGGCCAACCCGAAGCTCTTCTTCGGCTACAGCGACAACACGAACGTCCTGGCCTACCTGCATTCGCTCGGCATCGCCGGCTGCTACGGCGGCGCGGTCATGACGGCGTTCGGCCGGTCGGCCGCGATGCACCCGGTGACGGCCGCGTCGCTGCGAGCCGCGCTGTTCACCTCCGGCCCGTACGAGCTGCCGCAGGTGTGGGCCTACAGCGACGTCGACCAGCCCGAGTGGGTCGACCCGGAGTTCGACACCCGCGAGCCGCCGCAGCTGCCGTGCGACGGGTGGAGCTGGCATAACGCCGACCGCGTCGTCGAGGGGGAGTCCTGGGGCGGGTGTCTCGAAATCGTGTCGTGGCTGCTCATGGCCGATCGCGCCGTCGGCCCGCCCGAGCGTTACACCGGCGGCGTCCTGCTGCTGGAGACGTCCGAAGAGATGCCCAGCTCCGACGAGGTCTACCGGGTGTTACGCAACATGGGCGAACGCGGCCTGCTGCAGCAGTTCCCTGCCGCGCTGATCGGGCGGGCCAAGGGATGGTCGATCGACCGGCGCACGACGCCGGCCGAACGCGCGGCCTACGTCGCCGGCCAGCGCCAGGCCGTCCTACACGCCTTCGGTGAGTACGCGCCGGACACCATGATCGTCTTCGACGTCGACTTCGGGCACACCGACCCGCAGGTCGTCATCCCCTACGGCGGCCGAGTCCGCGTCGACGGGCCGGCCGGCACCATCACCGTCACCTATTGAGACGGCCAAACCGGCGGTCATCGCCCCAGGCGGGCGTGGATAGGGTGGCGGCCGTGGCCGTACTTCTCGACAACCCGGTGCGTTCGTACGCCTGGGGCTCACTCACCGTCCTTGCCGAGCTGCTCGGTCGTGCGCCGTCCGGCGAGCCCGAGGCCGAACTCTGGGTGGGTGCCCACCCGGGAGCACCGTCCACCGTCGTGGGCGAGGGGCGCACCCTCGACGACTACATCGCTGCCGCGCCGGAAGCGACGCTCGGCGACGCGGTCGTGCGGCGCTTCGGCCCGCGCCTGCCGTTCCTGTTGAAGATCCTCGCCGTCGAACGCCCACTGTCGGTTCAAGTGCACCCGACGATCGAGCAGGCCGGCGAGGGGTACGCCGCCGAAGATGCCGCTGGCATCGCGCTGGATTCCCCACAACGCTCGTACCGCGACCGCAACCACAAACCCGAGATGGTCGTCGCCCGCACGGAGTTCGAGGCGCTGCTCGGCTTCGCCGACCCGCTGGCCCGCGCCGAGCTGCTGCGCTCGTGCCGCTCCGAGGCCTTGGTGCACGCCGGTACGGTGCTGCGCTCGCCCGGTGGACTCGAGCGGCTGGTTCGCCAGTGGCTGAGCCTGCCCGACGCCGAGGTCGATGCCCTCGTCGCCGACATGACCAGCGAGGCCGCAGCGCGCACGGACGAGGGACACCTCGGCCTGGTGCATCGGCTGGCGAAGGAGTATCCGGGTGACCGTGGCCTGCTGCTCGCCCTGCTGATGCGCCACGTCCGGCTGCAGCCCGGCGAGGCGGTGTTCGTCCCGGCCGGGGTGCCGCACGCCTACCTGTCCGGGGTCGCCATCGAACCGCAGGCCAGCTCGGACAACACGCTGCGTGCCGGGCTGACGGCCAAGCACGTCGACACCGCCGAGGTCCTGCGGCTGCTGCGCTACGAGCCCGACGGCGCGATGCCGATCCAGCCGCGGGCGGGCGGTGCGGGCGAGCAGGTCTACCCGGTGCCCGGCCTCGACGAGTTCGTGCTCTCGTCGATCGACCTGTCGGCGGCCGGGACGCCGGTGCGGACGCCCGGGGTCGTCCTTGTGGTAGCCGGCACGGCAACGCTGACGACGTCGGAGTCCACGCTCGAGGTAGGGCAGGGGCAGGCGGTCTTCGTTTCGGCTGCGGACCGCTCGCCGCGGCTGTACGGTGACGGCGTCGCGTTCGCGGTGACCACCGGGTCAGGGTCGGCCGCGACGGTCGAGCACCACGACGCCAACGCCGAAGGAGCCTGACCGACATGGCGAGTCACGGCGGGGCCAAAGCCGTCGTCGCAGCGCTGCTGGCGAACCTGGGGATCGCCATCACCAAGTTCGTCGCCTGGGCGCTGACTGGTGCGTCGTCGATGCTCGCCGAAGCGATCCACTCCGTCGCCGACTCCGGCAACCAGGTGCTGTTGCTCGTCGGCGGGCGGCGCGCGCAGCGCGCGGCGACGTCGGAGCATCCGTTCGGGTACGGGCGGGTGCGCTACGTCTTCGCGTTCATCGTCAGCATCGTGTTGTTCAGCGTGGGCGGCCTGTTCGCGCTCTACGAGGCGTACCACAAGTTCGACGAGGTGCGCGCCGGTCACCCGAACGAGCTGCTCGAAAGCCGCTGGTGGTGGGTTCCCATCGTGGTGCTCCTGGCCGCCATCGCCATGGAGTCGTTCTCGCTGCGCACCGCCGTCATCGAGTCGGACAAGGTGCGCGGCGGGTCGTCGTGGGTGCAGTTCGTCAAGCGGTCGAAGTCGCCGGAGCTGCCCGTCGTGCTGCTCGAGGACATCGGCGCGCTGCTCGGCCTGGTGTTCGCGCTGTGTGGCGTCGGCTTGGCGCTGCTGACCGACAACGCCTACTTCGACGTCGCGGGTACGGCAGCCATCGGGATCCTGTTGGTCATCATCGCCGTCGTCCTGGCCATGGAGATGTCCAGCCTGCTGATCGGCGAGGGCGCGTCCCGGGAGCAAGTCGACGCGATCGTGGCAGCCGTGCGCGAGGCCCACGGTGTCGACCGTGTGATCCACATCCGCACCCTGTACACCGGCCCCGAGGAACTGCTGGTGGCGGCCAAGATCGCGGTTCGGGCCGATCAAGGTGGCGGGCACATCGCCGCGGCCATCGACGACGCCGAGGCGCGCATCCGTGCCGCCGTTCCCGAGGCCGTGCACATCTACCTCGAACCCGACCTGGACCGGTCGGCAACGGCCCGGGAGTGAGCGTCGCCGGCGTCGTGCCGGTTCTGGCCGTGACCCGGTAAACCGGTCGTGAGCAGCTCCGCGGGCCGGTCGTGATGATCGTCGTGCGTGGTTCTGGTGGCGTGTGCTTGCGTAGGCGGGTCGTGAAGATCTTCGTGCGCGAAAATGCCGGTATAGTGCGCGGATCTCCGCACGACGATCTTCACGACCGGTGTTCAGCGGTTGTTTTTCCCACGACGATCTTCACGGCCGGTATTCAGCGGGCAGATGTTCACCCGACCGGTTGGGATGAGCTTTGCGCCCGGCTCGGGCTCACCCCACGGTCGAGCATCAGCCCGGTGGAGCGAATCCGCTGTCGGGCCGTGGCGGGGGAGCTGGTGGCGGGGGCGACGCTGATTCGGTCGGCGTCGAAGCTGACTCAGCAGGAGGCGTGGACCGATCCGTAGGCGAAGACGGTTCCGGAAAAGGCGACCCGGTCGGCGATGGTCCAGCCTGCGCTGGCCCTGATGGTCCGGCCGACTGCGGCACCTGTTCGGCGTAGCGCAGGCTGTCGCGCCGCCGCCGTTCGCCCAGCACCGTGGCCAGATACGTCAGCGCGGGGACGCCCGAAGGCGCGGGCGGGGTGACGACCTGAGCCATCTGGGTGGCGAGGTCGGCCGCGAGCCGTTCGCGGACCTCCGGAGCCAGCTGCGGGGCACGGGCGAGGAGGGTCCGGGCGGCCAGCGCGAGTTCGTCCGGCAGCCGGGAAAGCTCCAGCGTGCTCGCCCAGCCGGCCAGGGCGGGATCGACAGCCGGGGGCGGAGCATTGACCGCCGGTATCCGCTCTCGCACCACGATGGTTCCCGCCATGATGTCGCCGATGCGCTTGTCACGCGAGTTGAGCAGCGAGCACAGCACCGCTCCCAGCCCCGCGGTGATGACGAAGTCGGCGAACACGCCGGCCAGGGCGCGGACGAGGGCATGCCGGAACCTGATCGGCCCGCCGTCGTCACGCACCACTCGCAGGCCCAGGGCGAGCTTGCCCAGGGACTTGCCCCGGGTCAGGGTTTCGATGGTCGTCGGCAGAACGACCAGGACGAACACGGTCGAAGCGATGACGAGCGCGGCAGCCAGGGCTTCGTCGACGTCGGGAACGATCTGGCCCAGCAGGAGCAGGAACCCGATGGCCACGGCGCCGAGCAGGAGCGCATCCAGGGTGAACGACAACGCGCGCGACGGCAGCTTGGCCCGGCGGACTTCCAGGGGAACAGCCTCGCCGGTCACCAGATCGCTCATCGGTTCAGTCTGCCGCAGCCGCCGCTTCAACACCGAACGTGGTCCCTCGGCGCTGAGCACGTAGCCTGCGCGCCCCACCGTGATCCGTACCCCGCCAGCACCAGCAGGGCCCGGCAGCTTATCGTCGATGTCGTCGTTGCCGTGCCGCGGAAGGAGGCGGGCGCGTGGATCTCGACGCCTTCGTCGCCGCGCATCGGGACGAGTGGGCGAGGCTCGACGCGCTCGTCCGTCGTCGCGGGAAGCTGTCCGGACCCGAGGCCGACGAACTGGTCGCCCTCTACCGTGCCGCATCGACGCACTTGTCCACGCTGCGTTCGGCTGCGCCGGACCCAGCGGTCGTCGGAAAGCTGTCTGCGCTCGTGGCACGTGCGCGCACCGCGGTCGCTGGCTCGCACGATCCGGGCTGGCGCGATGTCGTGCGCTTTCTGACCGTGAGCTTTCCGGCGGCGGTCTATCTCAACCGGCGATGGTGGGTCAGTACCGCTCTGGTGTTCGTGGCGGTGTCGGTCGCCGTGTCGTGGTGGGTGGCCGCCAGCCCGGAGGTGCAGGCCACGCTCGGCGCACCCGAGCAGATCCGGCAACTCGTCGAGCACGACTTCGAGAACTATTACTCCGAGAATCCAGCGGGCTCGTTCGCCGCCCGCGTGTGGGTGAACAACGCCTGGGTGGCCGCCACATGCCTGGTGCTCGGCGTGTTCCTCGGCATCCCGGTCGTCTACGCGCTGTGGATGAACGTGGTGAATCTGGCGGCATCGGCAGGGCTGATGGCCGCGGCCGGTCGCCTCGACGTGTTCTTCGGCCTCATCACGCCGCACGGTCTGCTCGAGCTCACCGCCGTGTTCGTGGCCGCCGGTGCGGGTCTGCGGCTCGGCTGGACGGTGATCGACCCCGGGCCCCAGCGGCGCAGCGACGCGCTGGCTGCAGCGGGCCGCTCGGCCGTCGGGTTGGCGGTGGGGCTGGCCGGCGTGTTGCTCGTCTCGGGGGTCATCGAGGCGTTCGTGACGCCGTCGGCGCTGCCCACGTGGGCGCGTATCGCCATCGGGGTGGTCGCCGAGCTCGCCTTCCTGGCCTACGTGTGGGTGTACGGTCGGCGGGCGGTCGAAGCCGGTGAGGTCGGCGACGTCGACCAGGACGTACGCGGCGACGTCCTGCCGGTGGCCGCCTGACGCCGCAGGTCAAAGCCGGCCGGCGGCCTTCAGGTCGAGATAGGCGTCAGCCACGGCGGGCGGCAGATCACCCGGCGGCGCATCGACGACGTGCGCGCCACGCCGGGTCAGCTGCTCGCTGACGCGGGCGCGGGCCAGCCGATCGTGCTCGGCCGCTGCCGCGCCGTAGACCGCGTGCGTGTCGCCGCGCCCGGCGGCGAGCTGCTCGAGGCGAGGATCGGCGACCGAGGCGATCAGCACCGTGTGCCGATGGGTGAGCCGGCCGATCACCGGCAGCAGCCCCAGCTCGACGGCGCTGGAATCCAGGCCGGTCAGCACCACGACGAACGCGTGCCGGCCGGCGCGCTGCATCACCTCGGCGGCCAGCCCTCGGTGATCGGTTTCGAGCAGCTCGGGCTCGACCGGCGCCAGTGCGTCCACCAGCCTCGGGAGGGTTGCGCCCGGCGGGGGCCGGGTGACCGACGCACGAACGCGGCGGTCGTAGGCGATCATGTCGACTCGGTCACCGGCGCGGTTGGCCAGAGCAGCCAGCAGCAGCGCAGCGTCCATGGCGGCGTCCAGGCGCGGCTCGTCGCGTCCGGTGCCGCCCACGGCGGCACCGTCGATACCAGCTGTGCCGACTCGGCCGGCGGAGGTCCGCCCGGTGTCCAGCACGATGAGCACGTGGCGGTCGCGCTCCGGGCGCCAGGTACGGACGACGACGCCACCGCCGCGGGCTGTGGCGCGCCAATCGATGGACCGGGTGTCGTCGCCGATGACGTACTCGCGCAGCGAGTCGAACTCGGTGCCGGCACCACGGGTCCGCACGGCCGAGCGCCCGTCGATCTCGCGTAGGCGGGCCAGCCGGCTCGGCAGGTGCCGACGGGCGCGGAACGCCGGCAGCACCCGCACCGACCAGGGGACGTGCCGCCAGCTCTGCCGGCCACCGAGGCCCAGCGGGCCGAACGTGCGGATGGTGACCCGGTCGGCATGGCGGTCGCCGCGGCGGGTCGGGCGCAGGACCGTCTCGACGACGTGGCGACCTCCGGGCTCCAGATCCAGGCGGTGCCGTTCGCCGGTCGCGCCCGCTGACGGCGACCACGCGTCGCGCAGGATGCCACGTACCCGGCGAGTGCCGTCGTTTCGCACGCTCAGCTGTACGTGCGCCTGCTCACCCAGCCGGGCGGCGTGGTCGCCACCGCGGTCCAGGTGCAGAGCGCGTGGTGCGCCGGCCAGTGCCGCGTCCACGCCGGTCACTGCCAGGACCACGCCGGACACGACGACGACACCCACGACCGATGGCACGGCAACGGCGACGATCACCGCGCCGAGTGCCGCGAGGACCGCCACGCGGCCGGTCAGCACCATCAGCGCGGCACCGAGACGGTGGACAGCACCGTCTCGAGCACGGAGTCCGGTGTCACGCCCTCCATCTCCGCCTCGGGTCGCAGGGTCATCCGGTGCCGCAGAGTGGGCCGGGCCAGCGCCTTGACGTCGTCCGGGGTCACGTACTCACGGCCGGACAGCCATGCCCAGGCCCGCGACGTCCGCAGCAACGCCGTGGCACCCCTTGGCGACACACCGAGCTGCACCGACGGCGACACGCGGGTGGCCCGGCACACGTCGACGACGTAGCCGAGTACGTCCGGGTCGACGCGGACGCCGTCGACCGCCGTGCGAGCGGCCCGCAGATCCTCCGGTCCGGCGACCACACCGACCCCGGCTGCGCCGAGATCGCGCGGATCGAAGCCGTCGGCGTGCCGGCGTAGTACCGCGATCTCGTCGTCCCGCTCGGGCAGGGAGACGGTGAGCTTGAGCAGGAACCGGTCGAGCTGCGCCTCGGGCAGGGGATACGTGCCCTCGTATTCGACCGGGTTCTGTGTGGCGGCCACGACGAACGGGTCCGGCAGCGCCCGGGGCTGACCGTCGACCGAGACCTGCCGCTCTTCCATGGCTTCGAGCAGCGCGGCCTGAGTCTTCGGCGGCGTGCGGTTGATCTCGTCAGCCAGCAGCAGGTTCGTGAACACCGGGCCGGGCGCGAACGAGAACTCTGCGGTGCGCGCGTCGTACACCAGCGAGCCGGTGATGTCGCCGGGCATCAGGTCGGGGGTGAACTGCACGCGTTTCGTGTCGATGTCGAGCGTGGTCGCCAGGGTCCGCACGAGCAGCGTCTTGGCCACGCCCGGCACCCCTTCGAGCAGCACATGGCCACGGCACAGCACGGCGATCACCAGGCCGGTGACGGCGGAGTCCTGCCCCACGACGGCCTTGGCGACCTCGTGCCGGACGCTGGTCAGTGCGGCTCTGGCCTGGTCGGAGGCGGTGGTTGGCGCGTCGGTCACGGTATGCCGGAATCCTTTCGTGTGGGCGGCGCGGCGCCGGCCGGGCGGACAGAGCATTCGGCCTCGAGCGTGTCGAGCTCGTCGGCCAGCCGGACGAGCCCGGCGTCGTCAGCAGGTGGCGGGCCACCGAGCACAGTCTCGACCTGTTCGACGGGGCGACCCGTGCGCTCGGCGACGACTGCGGCGAGTTCAGCCACCGCGGCCGGCGACGGTGTGCTCGAGCGGCGCCCCACCATGCGGTCGAGCCTACGGAGGCTGGCCTCGCGCAGCAGCGCAGCGGCGTGTTCCCGGGCGTGCCCGCGCCGGTAGAGCCGGGCCCGGCCCTCGGTCGTCTCGCTTGCGCGCACAGCGACGGGAAGCTGCTCGGGCACCAAGCGACCCAGCCGCCGCGCCCGCCATGCGGCGGCCAGTGCCACGGCGACCGCCAGCTGGAGCGCAGCGGCGCCGACCCAGTCGGGCAGCTGGTCGGTCAGCGACACGGTCCCGCCCTCGGCGGACTCGGGCACCGGGCGGTACCAGACCAGGTGGTCGCTGTGGCCCAGCAGACCCAGCGCCAAGGCGGCGTTGCCGTCCTGGTCGAGATGTTCGTTGGTCAGCGGGTCGCCGGAGCCGATGAGGGTGACCGGGCTGCCTCCCGCGCTGGCAGTGGTCACCAGCGTGGCGCTGTCGCCGACGGTGTAGCACCGAGCGCCGTGGGTGCGGCTGAGCTCGCCCTCGTAGCCCAGCCCACCGAGCCTGGCCGGCCCGGCCCGGCGGGCCTCGGGGAGGTCACACGCGGGTTCGACGACCTCCGGCGGGCCGACCCGGACAGGGTCGAGCTCCGGTGCGAACTGCTCCACCGACGCCTGCGGTGCCACCAGGACCAGGCGTGCTCCGGTGTCGACCACGTCGTTGACCTGACCGGCGGTGAGCAGGTCGGGTACGGTGACGAGCACCGTGTCGCCGGGACTGGTCGCCTCGAGCACGGCCTCGGTCGTCCGCACCGGCGTGATCTTTACGCCCTGGTCGTCGAGCAACCGGGCCAGAGCGCGGGCGCCCTGGGCGTCGATGCCCTCGGGATCCAGCGTTCCGCGGCTCATCGAGCTCTGCACGATGCCGATGATCACCGCGGTGACCAGCACCAGCGCGATCACGGCGGCCGGCAGCCGCCACCGTCGCCATCGGCTGGCCAATGGTTCCGGCGCGCTCGGTTCGTCGCCGCGGCTCGGTCGAGGCAGCGGCCGTTCGTGGGTGACCAGTCGGCTCATCGAGGCACCGCGAACTCCGCCGCGCCGGCCTCGGTGGGCCGACCGGGCCGGGCCGTCGTCACAGCGTCATCGAGTTCGCGCAGCGCGGCGTCGTCGGCAGGCCCGGCGTGCCGGGCGCCGTAGCGGACGGCGTCGAAGCGTGTCGCGCCCGCTCGCAGGATCTCGGCCACGCCAGGTAGCACCGCGCCGGCCTCGACCGCGGCTTCGTCGGCGGTACGACCGGCGCGAGTGTCGAGCACACCGCGTTCTTCGAGTCCGGCGATGACCGCGCGGAACCGTTCCAGAACGGCGGTGTTCCAGTCGCCGTCACCGGCCGCGTCGTCGGCGGCGGCGCGGTGGTCCGACGCGGTGCGTCGCTGATCGGGTAGTACCGGCGCGGCACGTCGAGCACCGCGGCGTGCCAACGGCCCCGTGCGCAGGACCACGAGGACGGCGAGCGCCACGACGATCACCACGATCACCGCGATGGCCAGGCCGCTGGAGAAGGTGCCGGAGGCGGCGGCCAGCAGGTCCTCGATCCGTTCGGCGATCCACTGGATCACCCGGGTGGTGATGGGGGTGTCGCGGTCGTAGGACGGCTTGGACAGTTCCTGGCGGGCCAGCTCGCGTGCCTCGTCTCGGCCCAGGTCGACCGGGAGGTCGCCGGTTGACGTCGAGCGCATGGACACCGACGCCGGCCACCCGCGCAGCGCCGCGCCGATCACGAGGAGCGCGGCGGCCCTCCGGGGCCGCGGTAGCCGGGCAGGTCGACACCGGCCGCGCGGGCCAGCTCGATGTCGAGGCCTTCACGACGGATCCGGCGGTCGACGTAGAGCAGTGCGGTGGCCGCGGCGGAGAACGGCGCGCTGATGGTCGCGGCGATGATGCCCGCCAGTGTGTTGAGGATGAACCAGGTGACCACGCTGCCGCCGCTGTCGGCACCGCTGAACAGTCCGGGTACGCCCAGCGGCACCGCCACGACCTGGCCGATGAGCCAGACGATGAAGGTGATCAGGAGCAGGATGGCGAACGTGCGCCACCACGAGCCGCGGACCAGTGCGCTCGACCGGCGCAGCGCGGGAATCACCCGGATGGGGCGGGCCCGTCCGTCCGGGCCGGGCGCGGTCTCGAGCATGAACGCGGGCACGGCCAGCGCGAAGCGGACATAGAGCCAGACCCCCACCACGGCGGCGACGATGATGCCTCCGACCACGATGAGGACCACGGCGCCGGCCCCGACGCTGGCCAGCACGACCGCGAGGACGAGGCACGCGATCAGCGGACCGACCCAGATCACCGTGTAGAGCAGGGTCAACCCGAGCAGGCGCAGCAGCCGCCCCTTGGACTCGCGCCAGGCCTGGGCGGCGCTGAGACGGCGGCCGAGCACGGCTTGGCCGACGACGACGGTGAGCACTCCGGTCAGGAAGACCGTGGCGATGAGCGTGATGAACGAGCTCAGCAGTGCCGCGGGGATGCCGGTGGCGACGTTGTCGATCTGTTCGACATCGTCGGTCAGGCCGAACGCGGGCTCGGTCACCTGTTCGCCGAACATCCACACCAGACTGGCCGTCGACAGCAGCTGCGTGACGGCGGCGACCAGAGCGGACAGGCCGAGCATGGCGCCGAGGTTGCGGCGAATGGTCGTGACCGCGCCGTCGAGGATCTCGCCCACGCCCAACGGGCGCAGCGGGATGACGCCGGGTTTGGCGTCGGGCACCTGCCACGCCGGGCCGGGGGCCGCGGTCCAGCCGCCGCTGGCCGGAGCACCGCCGGGCAGTCCCGACGGCGAGCCCCCGGGCTGCTGCCACCCGCCGGCGGGAGGTGACCCGCCCGGTGTCTGGGCACCGCCGGAGGGGGGTGGCGCGCCGGGCGACTGGGCCCCGCCCGGCTGCTGCCAACCGCCGGGGTCACCCCAGCCACGCCGTTCGGGTTGTTGCGTGGACCAGCCGGGATACGGCGGCGAGGGGGTCTCGTCGGCCTCGGTCTCGGGCCGGTCCTCCGGGGGAGGCGGCCCTGCGGTCCCGGGCATTCGATGGTCTCCTTCTCAGCCAGTGCCGCGTACGACGCTCAAGATCCGTGGATGTCGCGACCGGTGCTGCTTCCTGGGCGGAAACGTCGGTGCCGACTCGGACATCGTGCCACGTTCACCTCCGGTGGTGGCGAAGGCTGTCCATGCGATCGAACGGGCAGATCTGCGGTGGCGTTTCGACGCAGGGGCACTTCGGTGTCACGATATGGACATGAAAGGACGTGTGCTCATCGTCGATGACGACACCGCGCTGGCCGAGATGCTGGGAATCGTGTTGCGCGGGGAGGGGTACGAGCACGCCATCATCACCCGGGGCGACGAGGTTCTCCCTGCGTTCCGCGAGTTCAAGCCGGACCTGGTCCTGCTCGACTTGATGCTGCCCGGTCGTGACGGCATCGACGTGTGCAAAGAGATCCGCAGTGAGTCCGGTGTGCCGATCGTGATGCTGACTGCCAAGAGCGACACCGTGGACGTCGTCGTCGGCCTCGAATCTGGGGCGGACGACTACGTCGTCAAGCCGTTCAAGCCCAAGGAGCTGGTGGCGCGAGTCCGGGCCCGGTTGCGTCGTACCGACGATCCGAAGCCCGAGACGCTGCAGGTGGGCGATGTCGTCATCGACGTCGCCGGGCACTCGGTGAAACGTGACGGCAACCCCGTGTCGCTGACTCCGCTGGAGTTCGACCTGCTCGCGTGCCTGGCTCGCCGGCCGTGGCAGGTGTTCACTCGAGAGGAACTGCTCGAAAAGGTCTGGGGCTACCGCCACGCCACCGACACCAGGCTGGTCAACGTGCATGTACAGCGCCTGCGCTCCAAGATCGAGCATGATCCTGAGAACCCCGAGATCGTCGTGACCGTCCGCGGTGTGGGGTACAAGGCCGGTCCTGGGTGAGTCCGGTGGCCGGTGCAGAAGGCTCCGACCGGGCTGACGGCGCGCCCGGTACTTCCGTGCCGGCCGGTGCGGACTTCGTGTCGCGCGCGATGCCACGGCTCGTGCAGGCGGTGATGCGGCCCTGGCGGCTGGTGCGAAGCACCTGGCGGCGTTCGATCCAGCTGCGGGTCATCACCGCGACGCTCGCGTTGTCGGTGGTCGTCGTGTCCCTGCTCGGGATCACGTTGGCGCGCCAGATCACCGATGGGCTGCTGCAGGCGCAGGCCAAGGCGGCCGTCGCCGATGCCGCGGCCGGCATCGACACGGCGCAGGGCCAGCTCGACGCCGCCGTCGAGCAGGAACCCGGCACGCTGAGCCAGGTGTTGCGCCAGGTCGCCGAGGACGCGGCCGCTCGCGGGACCACCGGAACCGACCCGCTCTATGAAGTCGTTCTGCTCGGTTCGGTGCGCAGTTCGTCGTTCTCGTCCGGGCCGACTTACACCAGCGTGCCCGATGACCTGCGTGACCAGGTGGTCACCGAGCCGCGAGTTTTCCGTACCTACACCTTGATCGAATACCCGGACCGGCAGAACGTGCCGGGGCTGGTGGTGGGTGGCCAGGTCATCGACCCGACCGGCGGCGAGTACGAGCTGTACTACCTGTTCCCGCTGACCGAGCAGCAACAGACCATCGACGTCGTCCTCACCGCGCTGGCGACCGCGGGAGTGCTGCTGGTGTTGCTGCTGGGCGCTCTGGCGTGGCTGGTGGCGCGCCAGGTCGTCACGCCCGTCCGGCTGGCGGCTCGGATCGCCGAGCGGTTCTCCGCCGGCCGACTGTCCGAGCGAATGGCGGTCCGCGGCCGTGACGACCTGGCCAGGTTGGCGCTGAGCTTCAACCAGATGGCCGCCAGCCTGCAGCATCAGATCGGCCAGCTCGAAGAACTGTCGCGGATGCAGCAGCAGTTCGTCTCCGACGTGTCGCACGAACTGCGGACGCCGCTGACCACGGTCCGGATGGCCGCTGACGTACTGTACGAATCGCGAGACGACTTCGACCCGGTGGTGCAGCGTTCCGTGGAGCTGTTGCAGGCGCAATTGGACCGGTTCGAGGCGCTGCTCACCGACCTGCTCGAGATCAGCCGCTTCGACGCCGGCGCCGCGGTCCTCAACGCCGAGCGCCACGACGTTCGCGACATCGTGTACAAGGTGATCGACTCCGCCGCGCCGCTGGCCGCGGACAAGGGCGGGCAGCTGATCGCCGACGTGCCGGTGGAGCCGTGCGTGGCCGAGGTCGACGCGCGCCGGGTCGAGCGGGTGGTTCGCAACCTCGTGGTCAACGCCATCGAGCACGGCGAAGGGCGCGACGTGCGGGTGCGGATCGCCGTCGACGAGCACGCGGTGGCGGTGGCCGTACGTGATTACGGCGTCGGGCTGAAACCAGGCGAGTCCTCCCTGGTCTTCCACCGCTTCTGGCGGGCCGACCCGGCACGGGCCCGCACGACCGGCGGCACCGGGCTCGGCTTGTCCATCTCGCTGGAGGACGCCCGGCTGCACGGCGGGTGGCTGCAGGCCTGGGGCGACCCGGGGGAGGGCTCGCAGTTCCGCCTCACCCTGCCGCGTTCGGCCGGCGACGAACTACGCTCGTCTCCGCTCGCACTGGTGCCGGACGACGCCGGTGACGCCGCGACCCAGGCGAACGGGGTGGGCGGTGCGTACCGCCGGCTCGACACGCCGGAGCAGCCCGGCACCGCCGAGCATCCGAGTTCACCGGAGGTGACCCGGCATGGGTGAGCGGGTACGCGGCGCTGCGGCCGCCGCCACGTTCGTGGCGCTGGGTGTGCTCGCGGCCGGATGCGCGCAGATCCCGACCTCCGGCCCGGTCGTCGGGGGCGAGCCCATCGAGCCAGCGGACCAGCAGCCGCCGTTCATTCAGGTGCAGGCGCCGCCGCCGGCGCAGGGAGCCGAACCGGCCGAGATCGCCGACGGGCTCATCGAGGCCATGGGGTCCTACGAAGCCGGCTTCGAGACCGCCCGGTTGTTCCTGACCGAGGACGCCGCCCTGTCGTGGAACGCCACGGCCGGCATCACCGTCTACGGCGGCGCTCGGCCAGACATCAAGGAGATCCCTGGCGGCGTCCGGGTGACGATGAACGTCACCGGAACCGTGGGCGTCGACGGCACGTACGAAGCGGCACCGGCGGGGACCACGAAGACCATCGAGTTCGGCACCGAGCGGGTGAACGGTGAGTGGCGCATCAGCGACCTGCCCGACGGCCTCATCGTCGCCGAGTTCACCTTCGGCCGTGAGTACGAGCCGCACAACGTGTACTACTTCGACCCCGGGCTCAACGTGCTGGTGCCCGATCCGGTCTACCTGCCGCAGAACGAGAACGCCGCCACCCTGCTCGCCCAGCGGCTGCTGGCCGGTCCCTCGGACTGGCTGGCGGCGGCGGTGCGTACGTCGTTCCCCGAATCGACCGAGCTCGGTGTGGATGCGGTGCCGGTGCGTGCGGGTACCGCGACGGTCAAGCTCAGCGGCGACGCCGGACTGGCGACGCCGGAGGAGCGCGAACTGATGACCGCCCAACTGGTGTGGACGCTCAGCGAGCTGCCTGAGGTCGATCAGGTCGAGGTGTTGTCCGGCGACGTCCCGCTGCCGCAGGGCGGGCGAGCGGTGTCGACCGAGGACGGCACCATGGCGAAGTTCGCGCCGCCGGTGCTGTCACTGGAGACCCCGCTGTACTTCATCAGCGACGACGGGATCGCCACCCTGGCCGGTGGGGAGCCACGACCCGTGCAGGGGCCCCTGGGTGAGATGGCCGACATCCGCGAGTTCGCCGTGAACGTCGGCGGCAACCGGGCCGTCGTGGTGAGCGCGGCCGGCGATGAACTGCAGGTGGCTTCGTTCGGTGCCGACGAGGTCGTCGAGACCTTGGCTCAGGGCATCGATCTGTCCTCGCCGTCCTGGGATCGAGCCGGCCTCGTCTGGGCCGTCGACCACGGCGTCGAGGGTCCCGGGGTGCGAGTCAACCGGCCCAACGGCGAGAGCGTCGAGCTCATCGCCCCTGGCCTGCAGGGACGCGACGTGGACCGGCTCGCGGTGTCGCTGGACGGCACCCGGGTCGCCATGATCGTCGACGGGCGAGCGTACGTCGGCACCATCATCCGGGACGTGGACGCGCGCTCGGCGATCCGGCTGGACGAACTGCGGCCCCTCGGGCCCGAGGGACAGGCGATCGACGTCGGCTGGAACGCCGCGGACAGCGTCGTCGTCCTGCTGGCCACCGGTGGTGACGAGCCGTTGCCGTACATCGTCGGGCTGTCCGGGCAGGTCACCGAGCCCCGCGGACTGGCCGTCGAGAACGCGACGCGAGTGGCCACGGCCCCGCCGACCGAGCGCCGGATCATCCTCGAAACCGCAGCCGGCGTCCTGCTCGAACAGCGTCCCGGCAACCGCTGGAGCGAGATCACCACCGGCCGAGCCCCCGCCTACCCCGGCTGACCGTCTCTTGAATGATCATGTTCAGCACCCAACTCCCTGCCCCAGCACCCGTGCACGCCTGGTGATGCAGCACAACACCTAGTGGTGCCGCCATCCTGAGGCCACAGTGCGTCACCATGCACCCATGCACCTGCACCCCGCCGTCACCGCGTTGGCCCGTTCCGCCGCCGACCTCGCCCTCGGCAGCACCTGCGCAGGCTGCGGCGAGCATCCGGGCCTGCTGTGCTCACCGTGCCGGGACATGCTCGCCGGTCCGGCCAGGGTGATCTCGACGGTGCCGGAAGCCCCAGAGCTCGCCCTGGCTGCTGCCGCGGACTACCGCGACGTCGGCGCTGTCGTGATCGGGCACAAAGATCACGGCCGGCTGCCACTAGCGGCGCCGCTGGGCGACTCCCTCGCCGTCGCCGTCACCGCGCTGATCGCCGAGGCCGGCGGCTGCACGCACGGCCTCGGCCGTGAGCTGGCACTGGTCACGGTGCCATCCGCTCGAGCAGCCGTACGCCGCCGCGGCCAGGACGCCACCGCACGCACCGCACGGCGGGCAGCCCGGACACTGCGCAAGTCCGGCCAGGATGCTCACCTGGTGCGTGGACTGCGCCACGTACGACGGGTCGGTGACCAGGGCGGACTGGGGCGAGCCGCGCGGGAGCAGAACCTGGTCGACGCCATGGCGGTACGCCGTCCGGCGCTCAGGCTGCTCCAGGACCGCTGCGTCGTGGTGGTCGACGACGTCGTCACGACGGGGGCCAGCGTCCGCGAAGCCGCGCGAGCCTTGCGCGCGGCGGGAACCGTGCCGTGCGGTGTTGCCGCCATTGCCATGGCGAAGTGACGATTCGACGAGATCGACGTGTATGAGGCGCAACGAACGGCTAACGTTTGAAGCATGGCACCCCTCACCCGCCCTCGGATCGTAGAGGAAGACCGGGGTGCCAAGCCCCGGTCGCGGGGGTCCCCCGGGTGTCTGCCCTCGACCATCTGACCGGGAGGTTCCGAGTGGATATCGTCGTCAAGGGACGTCACACGTCCGTGCCAGAGCGGTTCCGGACTCATGTGTCCGAGAAGCTCGCGAAACTGGAGAAGCTCGACCACAAGGTCATTCGAATCGACGTCGAGGTCACCGCCGAGTCCAACCCGCGACTGGCTGACCGTTCCGACCGGGTCGAGTTGACGGTTCACTCCAAGGGACCAGTCATCAGAGCAGAAGCCGCGGCAGCCGATCGGTATGCCGCGCTCGATCTGGCGACCGACCGGCTCCTGGCCCGCATGCGTAAGGCCGCCGATCGGCGCCGAGTCCACCATGGCTCTCGCACACCCATGTCGGTGGCTGCCGCTACAGCCCATCTCGATGGCGCGCCGACGTCGTCGCCCGTACCGGCGCAAATGCCAGCGTCGACGTCCTCCGCTGGAGGCGTTGGAGCGCTGACCGAGGAGAAGCCGGACGAAGCGGTGCAGGAGCGGGGTCCGATGGTGGTACGGGAAAAGACCCACCGGACCAGCCCGATGACGCTCGACCAGGCCCTGTACGAGATGGAGCTGGTCGGACACGACTTCTACATGTTCGTCGACTCCGAGACGAAGATGCCGAGTGTGGTCTATCGCCGCCGCGGCTACGACTACGGCGTGATCCGCCTCGACGTGTAGCCGCCTGTGTGCCGGCGGGCGGCAACCAACGACGGCCGGAGCCGGAAGTTGTCGGTGCGGGTTGGTAACTTCCGCCCATGGCGCCACGTGAAAGGCTCTCCCGCCCGGCTGCCCGCCGGGTCGCGCTAGCGGCCCAAGGGTTCGCGGATCCCCGTCCCGCTCGGCCGGACCGCCGAGCCCTCCGCCGGGTGATCGACCGTGTCGGTGTGATCCAGATCGACTCGGTCAATGTCCTGTCGCGTTCGCATTACCTGCCGTTGTTCTCCAGGGTGGGCGCCTACCCGCATGATCTGCTGGACCGGGCGTCCACCCGGTCGCCCCGGTTGCTGTTCGAATACTGGGCGCACGAGGCTTCTCTGCTTCCGGTGCAGTACCACCCGCTGCTGCGCTGGCGGATGGCCCGTGCGTCCAGTGAGGCGTGGGGCGGGATGGTTCAAATCGCCAACGAGCGGCCTGAGTTCGTGGACTGGGTGCTCGAGGAGGTCAAACGTCTCGGGCCGGTCACCGCAGCGCAGATCGAACACGACGCTCCGCGTCCGACGTCGGGCTGGGGATGGAATTGGTCGCAGGTCAAGCGCGCCCTGGAGTACTTGTTCTGGGCCGGTCGGATCACCTCGGCCGGTCGCGACACCGCATTCGCGCGTACCTACGACCTTCCCGAACGCGTGCTGCCGCCTGAGGTCGTGGCCGCACCGACGCCCAGCCCCGCCGAGGCGCACCGCGAGCTGATCCGGATCGCGGCGCGGGCACACGGCGTGGCGTCGCTGCCGTGCTTACGCGACTACTTCCGGCTCGAGGTGGAGCCTGCCCGCACCGCCGTGCACGAACTCGTCGACGCCGGCGAACTGGTACCGGTCACCGTCGACGGGTGGAAGCGGCAGGCCTATCTGCACCGCGATGCACGCGTGCCACGTCGAGTCAACGCTCGTGCGCTGTTGAGCCCGTTCGACTCCCTGGTGTGGGAGCGCTCGCGTGCGCACGCGTTGTTCGACTTCCGCTACCGCCTGGAGATCTACATCCCGGCCGCCCGGCGAGTGCACGGCTACTACGTGCTGCCGTTCCTGCTCGGCGACCGGCTCGTGGGCCGGGTCGACCTCAAAGCCGACCGACAGGCGCGCATCTTGCGGGTCCAGGCGGCGTGGGCCGAGCCGGACGCACCGGTTGAGACCGCTGATGAGCTCGCTGCCGAGCTGAGCGCCATGGCGCAGTGGATGAGCCTCGACGACGTGGTCGTCAACGGCCGCGGCGATCTCGCCCCTGCGCTGACGACCGCCGTACGCAAGCGGGTGTGAGGGGCTCACCGCCGTCTCGGCGCACCTCGTCGACTACCTCTTCGACAACCCCGCGAGGGCAGCGGCCAGCACGCTTCTGAGCCGGGAGCGGCTGGGATCGGGGTCGTGATGATCGTCGTGGGGTTCGGTGCGGTGTAGGTCGGCTGTTGGTCCCACGACGATCTTCACGACCGCAGATCGGGCGTTGGTCCCACGACGATCTTCACGGCCGCTGGGGATCAGGTGTAGGTCCCACGACGATCTTCACGGCCGCTCGGAATCGGTCCCTCACCGCATGTCATCGCTGAGCAAGTCGTACCAGTGCAGGTCGACGATGGTGCCGCCGCGGATCCGATCGCCGGCGCGTTCCACGCCGCACGGGGTGAATCCGGCTCGTTCGATGACCTTGCGCGAGGCGTCGTTGCCGCTCACGTGGGCGACGACCAGTCGGCGCAAGCCGAGCCCGCCGTGTTCCTCGGGGGTGAAGGCGTGCCTGGCCAGCATGCGTACGGCGGTCGTGGCCAGGCCGTTGCCGCGGGCGGCTGGGTGCATCCAGTACCCCACCTCGGCGCCGCCGTCGTGCGAGTGCAGGCCCATGAGCGAGAACGAGCCCACGGCCGGGCCACCGTCAGGCAGGGTGGCGGCCCACGACACCCCTCGTCCCGCCGCAGCTTCCTCCTCGCGGTCGTCGATGTATCGCAGTGCGATCTCCCGGGTGTACGGCGACGGCAGCCCGCCGAGCCAGTGCTGGGTCTCGGGGTCGTTGCACGCTTCGACCACGGCGTCGGCGTCGGACCGGGTGAACCGGCGAAGCAGCACACGATCACTGCTCAACGTCGGCGTGGCCAGCCACGGTGTCGCCGGCTTCATCGGTTCGCCGGCGGCGAGCGTGGCGACCCAGACGTCTCGACGCTCGCCACGCTGTGCGAGCCCTCCGCGGATGCGACCCTCCATCCGGAAACCGGTGGCCCAGGCGACCCGGCGTGAGGCCCAGTTGCCGACGAAACCTTGCCAGCCGAGGTGAGAGAGTTGCAGCCCTTCGTCGGCGAAGCCGAACTCGGCCACCAGGCGCAGCGCCCGTGACATCACGTTGCGGCCACGCGCTTCCTCAGCCAACATGAAGCCGACCTCGCCGCGGCCGTTGCCGGGCAGGCGCAGACCGATCAGGCCGAGCACCGCTCGGTCGGCCGGGTCGCGGATCGCCCAGGTGAGCTCACGCTCCTCGGCCCACCCGCTGGGGACGTGGTCCTCGATGAACCCTTCGGCGTGCTCGCGCCGGTAGGGCATGGGCAAGGTGGTCCAACGCAGGACTTCGGGGTCCTGGCAGATGGCGGTCACCCGGTCGACGTCTTCTGCCGTCGGTACGGCGAGCAGGATTCCGGAACCGCGGAGCTCGAACGGTTGCATCACGAGTATCCTGCCGGTCACCGGCCCGATTGGTCGACCCGTGACCTTTGCCACGACCGACGTACCATGGTTTCCTCGGAGCGACGTCTCGACGTGGCCCCACTGAAACGCGAACCTGCGTCGCACCATGCCCGCTGTCTAGGAGTTGACCCGCGTGCCAGTTCTGCTCGACAAGATCCTCCGCGCCGGGGAAGGCAAGATCCTCAAGCGCCTTCAAGCGATCGTGGACCAGATCAACAGCATCGAAGAGGACTTCACGTCGTTGTCCGACGACGAGCTGCGCGCGATGACCGACGAGTTCCGGGAGCGTATCGACGCCGGTGAGTCGCTCGACTCGCTGCTTCCCGAGGCTTTCGCGACGGTTCGCGAGGCGGCCGTACGCGTGCTCGGCCAGCGGCACTTCGACGTGCAGCTCATGGGTGGCGCTGCCCTGCACATGGGCAACATCGCCGAGATGAAGACCGGTGAGGGTAAGACCTTGGTCGCGACCCTGCCGGCCTACCTGAACGCGTTGTCCGGTCGCGGCGTACACATCGTCACCGTCAACGACTACCTGGCCCGCTACCACGCCGAATGGATGGGGCGGGTCCACCGCTTCCTGGGCCTCGAGGTCGACGTCATCCTCAGCGGAATGACGCCCCCCCAGCGCCGCCAGGCGTACGCGGCCGACATCACATACGGCACCAACAACGAGTTCGGCTTCGACTACCTGCGCGACAACATGGCCCAGCGGGCCGAAGACCGGGTCCAGCGCGGGCACCACTACGTCATCGTGGACGAGGTCGACTCCATCCTGATCGACGAGGCCCGTACACCGTTGATCATCTCCGGCCCCGCCGACCAGCCGACCCGGTGGTACAGCGAGTTCGCGAAGGTCGCCGAACGGTTGCGCCGCGACACCGACTACGAGGTCGACGAGAAGAAGCGAACGGTCGGCATCCTGGAGCCGGGCATCGAGCGCGTCGAGGACTGGCTTGGTATCGACAACCTCTACGAGAGCGCCAACACGCCGCTGATCCAGTTCCTCAACAACGCCATCAAGGCCAAGGAGCTGTACCGCAGGGACAAGGAGTACGTCGTCAAGGACGGCGAGGTGCTGATCGTCGACGAGCACACCGGCCGCATCCTCGGCGGGCGGCGCTACAACGAGGGCATGCACCAGGCGGTCGAAGCGAAGGAAGGGGTGGAGATCAAGCAGGAGAACCAGACCCTCGCGACGATCACCCTGCAGAACTTCTTCCGCCTGTACGAGAAGTTGTCCGGCATGACCGGTACGGCCATGACCGAGGCCAGCGAGTTCGACAAGATCTACGGCCTGGGCGTCGTGCCCATTCCGCCGAACCGGCCGCTGGCCCGCATCGACCAGGACGACGTCATCTACCGCACCGAGGAAGCCAAGTTCAACGCGGTCGTCGAAGACCTCGTGAGCCGGCATGAGAAGGGCCAGCCGGTGCTGGTGGGCACCACCAGCGTCGAGAAGTCCGAGCGGCTGTCCCAGCTGCTGCGCAAGCGCGGCGTGCCGCACGAGGTGCTCAACGCCAAGCAACACGACCGCGAGGCGGCGATCGTCGCGCAGGCCGGGCGGAAGGGAGCCGTGACCGTCGCGACGAACATGGCCGGTCGCGGTACCGACATCATGCTCGGCGGCAACCACGAGTTCATGGCCCAGGCCGAGCTGAAGCAGCGGGGCCTCGACCCGGTGGAGAACCCCGAGGAGTACAACGCCGCCGAAAGTGCGGTGCTCGAGAAGCTCGAGGCGCAGGTCGCCGCCGAGCGCGAAGAGGTCCGCAAGCTTGGCGGGCTGTATGTGCTCGGCACCGAGCGACACGAGTCGCGCCGGATCGACAACCAGCTGCGTGGTCGGTCCGGTCGGCAGGGCGACCCTGGTGAGTCGCGGTTCTACCTCTCGCTCGAGGACGACCTCATGAGGTTGTTCAAGAGCGAATGGGTCGAGATGATCATGCGGACGTTCAACCAGCCCGACGACGTCCCGATCTCGCACAAGCGCGTCAGCAACGCCGTGAAGAGTGCGCAGACCCAGCGTGAGGCGCAGAACTTCGAGATGCGCAAGGACGTCTTGAAGTACGACGACGTCCTCAACCGGCAGCGGCAAGTCATCTACGATGAGCGCCGCCGCGTGCTCGAAGGCGAGGACCTGCACGATCAGATCATGGCCATGATCGACGATGCGGTCACGGCCTACGTGCAGGGTGCCACGGCCGAGGGCTATCCCGAGACGTGGGATCTCGATCAGCTCTGGACGGCGCTGCAGACGCTGTACCCGGTGGGTGTGACGGTCGAAGAGCTCGAACAGCGGGTGGGCGGCCGCGACAAGCTGCACGCCCCCGCCCTGATCGAGCATCTCGTCGCAGATGCCCGAGCCGCCTACGCCCGGCGCGAGCAGGAGCTGGGCTCGGACGTCATGCGTGAGCTGGAGCGTCGGGTGCTGTTGACGGTGCTGGACCGCAAGTGGCGCGAGCACCTGTACGAGATGGACTACCTGCGTGAGGGCATCGGTCTGCGCGCGTTCGCGCAGAAGCAGCCGTTGGTGGAGTACCAGCGTGAGGGGTTCGACCTGTTCGCGGCGATGATGGAGGGCATCAAGGAGGAGTCCGTCGGTCTGCTCTTCAACCTCGAGGTGCAGGTCAAGCAGAAGCCCGACGAAGAGGCGGCGGGCTCTGAGGCTCCCGGCGCTCCGCTGCTCGAGGCCAAGGGGTTGATCGGCGATCAGCGCCCGCGGCAGCTGCAGTACACCGCGCCCACGGTGGACGGCGACGCCGGCGTGCAACGCCGGGTGGAGCGCAGCGCTCCACGCCCGGTGGCCTCTGGGCCAGATGGTCAGCGCGGCGCCCATGCGGCGAGCGCGGGCGAGGCTGAGGAGATCGACTTCAGCAATGTGTCGCGCAACGCGCTGTGTCCGTGCGGCTCGGGTAAGAAGTTCAAGCGCTGCCATGGCGACCCGAAGAACCGCGTCGACCAGGAGCAATCAGCCAGCTGAAGACGTGATCGATCGTCCGGCCGCGGGTCGGCCGGGCGACTGATCATTTGTTGCTGGAAAGTGGTCCGTACGTCGCTTCCGTCCGCTATCGTCCGTTGTGACGGTTGAGTTTACCGAAAGTATTGGTGCTCGACGAGAGTCTCGGACAGCGGACGGAGGAGCGGCCGCGGCCGCGCATCGCCCATGGCACACCGATCAGCTCACCATCCCCGCACACCCCGACTTCGCACCTGGCAACGCCACCGGACTCGTACCTTCACCAGGGCCGTCACGTTCATCGTGGCGGCCCTCGTCGTCGCCACCGGCGCAGCCGCACCGGCGAGCGCGGCGACCGACGCCGAACCCCAGGCCGCGGCTGGCCAGGAGGTCACCGCCGTGTCCGCCGCACCCGACGCGGTCATCGCGCTCGGTGATTCCTATTCCTCCGGCCTCGGCGCCGGGGACTACCAGGACGACTGCGACCGCACGCCGCGCGCCTGGGGAAACATCATCTTCGGCGAGGCGGTGACCGACCGCACGTTGCTGGCCTGTTCCGGCGCGCAGATACCCGAGGTCCGCGCCCAGATCGAGCAGCTGGCCGAACTGCCGGGGGAGTCCGGCGGACGACTGATCACCCTGACGGTCGGCGGCAACGACGTGGGATTCGCCGATGAGCTGATCAACTGCCTGACGCCGTTCGTGTCGTGTCTGGACCGCGAGGCGGTGATCACCCAACGCATCGATGCCCTGCACGATCCGCTCGTGGACGTGTACACCTCCATTCAAGCCGCAGCGCCGGGCGACGAGGTGATCGTCGGCGGGTATCCGATGCTGGTGCCCGACCCGGCCGTGCGCTCGGACTGCGCTGCGCTGACCGGTCTGCTGTCGACTGCCGAACGGCAGATGATCCGGCGGCTGGGGGTCGCGCTGAACGACGCGATCGACGCCGCGGCGAGCGCGGCCGGCGTGCGATCGGCGGCGACGGAGCTCGAGCAGGGGTTCGACGGCCACGAGGCCTGTGCCAATGGCGCTGACGACTGGCTGTACGGCTTGAAGATCTCTTGGCCGTGGGCTGCTGCGGACGGCTCGACGGCCGGGCCCGGCCCGTCGGCGTCGTACGAGCAGCAATGGGAGGTCGTCGCCGGTTTCGTGAGCAACTCCTTCCATCCGACCGTCGCCGGACAGTCCGGCTACGCCGCAGCCTTCGAACAGGTGTGGCTCAACGGCTGACGGCCCGGGGCCGCTCGACGAGCTCGAACGCCGTACACACCCAGCGCTGGCCGTCGGCTTCCAACCGCACGGCCAGTGCTTGGGTCTGCGCTCCGAGCTGCGAGATCGACGTCGCTTCGATGACAGTGGCGCTGACTTGGCAGACCCGAACGGCCCGAATCCGTGGCCGAATCGCCGAGCGCGCCTGCCGACGCCCGACCCGGCGGGCCAAGGCCGCGTAGACGGCTTCGTCGGTCCAGCGGGTCAGCTGCTGGACGGGTCGCTGACCGTAGAGGCACTCGAGAGCGGCCTGCGACAGCTTGGCCACCCAGCGCCGCGGGTCGGGCAGTCCAGAGACAACGGCAGGGGCAATGGCAGGGGTGACGGCAGGGGTGACAGCGGTGGGCTCGCCGGCGGCATCGACCAGGCGCAGAGCCGGGCGAGCGGGCTCGGCCGGCGCCGCGCCGTGGTGCCCGACGCCGTGGTGCCCGACATCGTGGTGCCCGACATCGCGGTGCCCGACGCCGTGGTGCCCGACCGCGCCGGTTTCGTCGTCGTACGGCGGCAAGCTGACCGGCACTGGCAGCCGCCGCACCTTGGCAGCAGGTTCGGATGAGCCGATGGGCTCGGCGCTTTCAGCCATCAGTGCCTTCCAGTCGGTCGGTTCGCTGCTAGACGCCGATCGAAGCTCGCTGACGGGCTGCGATCAACAGCTGCTCAGCGGGGGCCTGGTTGCCCGCCGTAGTGGGCAAGCCCCACGGCCGAGTCCATGGCCCGTGTTTCGGCATGGATGTGATGAATTGTCGATCTTCCGGTGGATCAGACCTTTCCTCCACAAGTCGAGCTGAGTAATCTTCGCTGCAACGACATGTCGAATCGTCCATGCCGGGCACCACGTCTCGAGCCTTCAGCGCGCGTTTCCGGTGTCCCGCACGACAACGTGGAGGTTCGGTATGTCTCGTGGACGCGTGACCCGGCGCACCGTGCTCGCCGGAGGCGCCGCCATCGCCTGGTGGCCGGGCGTCGGCGCCTCGGCGGCAGAGCGGGCCGCTCATTCGGCCGACACCAACCCGGGACTTCGGTACTACTACCCGGTGCCTCGCGACCCGGGCATCGTGCGCACCGACGTCTGCGTGTACGGAGGAACCTCGGCCGGCGTCGTGGCCGCCGTCCGGGCAGCCCAAGCCGGGCTCACCGTGGCCTTGGTCGTGTTCGGGCGGCATCTCGGCGGAGTCACCGCAGCCGGGCTCGGCGCGACCGACACCGGCAAGATCGACGCGATCGGTGGACTCAGCCGCGAATTCTACCGGCGCCTCGGCCAGCACTACGGCCGCGATGACGCCTTCGCCTTCGAACCGCACGTCGCAGCGGCGGTGTTCGAGCAGTGGGTCGCCGAAGCCGGGGTGCAGGTGTTCACCGAGCACCGGCTGGCGAGCGTGCGCACGGTGGGCGAGCGCATCCACGTGCTCCGGACCGAGAACGCCAAGGTGTTCATGGCCGACATGTTCATCGACGCCTCGTACGAGGGTGATCTGCTGGCGGCAGCAGGGGTGTCGTTCACCGTGGGCCGCGAGTCGAACGACACCTACGGCGAAACGATCAACGGCGTCCAATTCCGCAGCGGGCATCAGTTTCTCCGCCAGATCGATCCCTACGTGGTGCCCGGCGATCCGGCCAGCGGTCTGCTGCAGGGCATCAGCAACGCCGAGCCCGGCACGCCGGGCGAAGGCGACCACCGGATCCAGGCCTACAACTTCCGGCTGTGCCTGACCCGCTCACCCGAACGCAGGCCGTTCCCGCGCCCGGCCGGTTATGACCCCGCGCGCTACGAACTGCTCTTGCGCTACATCCAGGCCGGTGTCTGGGACGCGATGAGACTCAATTCGACCATGCCGAACGGCAAGACCGACCTCAACAATCATGGCGCGGTCAGTACCGACAACATCGGGCGCAACTACGCCTGGCCCGAAGGTGACTACGCCACCCGGGAGGCGGTGTTCCAGGACCACGTGACCTACCAGCAGGGCCTGCTGTGGTTCCTGGCCAACGACCCCAGGGTTCCGGCAGAGATCCGCGACGAGGTCAACGGCTGGGGGCTGGCCCCGGATGAGTTCCCCGAGACCGGGGGCTGGTCACACGAACTCTACGTCCGCGAAGGGCGCCGCATGGTCTCCGACTACGTGATCACCGAGCACGATTGTCGATGGGACCGGCAGGCTGCCGACCCGATCGCTCTCGCGTCGTACACGATGGACTCGCACAATTGCGCGCGTGTGGTCGTCGACGGGTTCGCCCGCAACGAGGGCGACGTGCAAGTGCCGCCGGCCGGCCCGTACGGCGTCTCGTACCGTTCGATCACACCGGCGCGGGGTGAGTGCGCGAACCTGCTGGTGACGTGTGCGGTGTCTGCTTCGCACATCGCCTTCGGCTCGGTGCGGATGGAACCGGTCTTCATGGCGATCGGCCACGCTGCGGCCGTGGCCGCCCACGTCGCGCTCGAGCAGGACTGCGCCGTGCAGGACGTCGCCTACGCCGAGCTTCGCCGTCGGCTGCGCGCCGAGCAGGCCATTCTGACCTGGCCGCCCGGACGCGGCCCGCTCGTCGTGGACGGGCCGACGGGGTTCGCCGCCGGCGAGAGCGGCGAACTGACGACGACGTACACCAACGACGAGGGCGTGGCCGTTCGCGACGTCGAGATCACCATCGACGTGCCCGGACCGTGGTCGGTCCAGCCCGCGTCGCCCACGGGCGTCGAGGTGCTCGATCCCGGCGCGTCGTTCGAGGTGACGTGGACGGTCACGGCCGGCACCCCGCAGAACGCTCTCGACCGGTCGACGCTGACGGCCGCGGTCGCCTTCACGTTGCCGGACGAGCCGGACCCGAGCTCGTATACGCATGAACATCCCGTCGCGGTCTCCCACCCGGTCCAGCCGCCGCTGTCGGTCGCCGCCTCGACCGAGGCCTACTTCGGCCAGCTGGGCGAACAACTCGCGATCCTGAGCAACGGCAGGGACGTGTGGACCGGCAACGACCAGTACGGGGCCGTGTTTCATCCGGCTGCGGCGACCTCGGGCGTCGTCGCCCAGGTGACCCTGGTCGAGCAGGAACCCAGCGATCCCCAGGCGCGAGCGGGCTTGGTGGTCCGCAACGACCTCACCGCCGCCGGCGGGTCGGGTGGTTACGTGATGCTGGTCGCCAAGCCTGAGAACGGCTTGTTGCTGTTGTGGGACGCTGACGGCAACGGCCTCGTGGAGTCGGTCGAACGCACGGTGCTGAACCCGACTCCGTACCCGGTACACCTACGCCTGGAGCGCAGCCAGAGCACCTTCCACGCGTCCTACAGTCTCGACGGCGTGCAATGGCACGACGTCGGTGACGCCGACGTGCCCACGGTTGCCGAGCAGCAGGACGTCGGAGTGCTGTGCTGTTCGCACGCCGACTCCGTGCTCGGCCTCGCCGTGTTCGAGAATCTCGAGATCACTCAGTCGTGAAGCCCCGGGCTGCGGCGAGTTGATGCGTAGGGTCCTGGGGGTGCCTCATGATGGTCGGTATGGACCCGACGTACGACTCGACGCCACGACGGGGGCTGGTGCTCGGCGGCGGCGGAGTCCTCGGCGCGGCCTGGATGCTCGGCGCGCTGAACGCGGTCGAGGAAGCCACCGGCGTCGACGTCCGGACGTTCGACCACATCCTCGGCACGTCCGCGGGCTCGGTACTCGCGGCCTTGATCGGATCCGGGGTGGACGTCGCGACGTTGCGTGATCATCAGCTCGGCCGCCCCGTCGAGGGCCCGCTGGCCGATCACCCCTGGGACTACGACAAGTCCACCGGCGGGTCGCATCCGCAGCGGCCCCGGTTCGGCCTCGGCTCGCCGACGATGATCCGCCGCAACATTCGCCGGCTGCGCAAGATGCCGCCGACGGCGGTGCTGGCGGCGCTGACTCCGCTCGGCCGCGGCTCGTTGGAGGGCATCGGCGAGCTCGTGGAGGCCGTCACGCCAGCCGGTCAGTGGTGTGCCCATCCGGGTGTGGCCGTGGTGGCGATGAACTACGACACCGGTCGCCGGGTGGCTTTCGGCCGCCCGGACGCACCTCCGGCGGGCCTGTCCGAGGCCGTCATGGCCTCCTGTGCGATACCCGGGTGGTTCGCGCCGGTACCGATCAACGGGCATCGCTACGTCGACGGTGGGGCGTGCTCGGCGACGTCGGTCGACCTGCTCGCCGGACTGGGCCTCGACGAGGTGTATGTCGTGGCGCCGATGGTGTCGTTCGTGCTCGACCGGCCCAAGCCGTGGTTGTCCCGGCTCGAACGGCGATGGCGAGTCCGCTGTACCCGACGCTGTGTGCGCGAGGCGCGCAAGCTGCGCGCCGAGGGCACGAAGGTCACGATCCTCGGGCCCGGCCCGGCGGATCTGGAAGCGATCGGCGCGAACGTCATGGACACCAGCCGCCGGCTGCAGGTGCTGGAGACCTCCATGCGGACCTCCGCGGAGGCTCTGGACACCGCCCGCCGTCGCGCCGACGCCAATTGAGCCCGAAGCAGAGTCCGAACAACCGCCGCGCACAGTGGATACTGGGCGCATCAGTCGGCCACAAGCTGACGACACATGTCAACGATCGATGATCGGAGCTGTCGAACCGTGCAACCCACGCCTGGTGCCTTCGATGCCGTCACCCACGTCCCACCGCCGGTCAACGAGCCGGTGTTGTCCTATGCGCCCGGGTCTCCGGAACGGGCCGAACTCGAGCGCGCTCTGACCGATCTCGCGGCCAAGCGTCATGAGCTCACCTGCACCATCGGCGGTGAGCAGAGGTATGGCAGCGGTCCTGAGGTCGACGTCGTCCAGCCCCACGCGCGGGCGCACGTCCTGGGCACTTTCGGCACCGCCGGGGCCGACGACGCGCGTGCCGCGGTCGAAGCGGCCCGGCAGGCAGCGCCCGGATGGCGAGCGCTGTCGTTCGACGACCGCGCGGCGATCTTCCTCAAGGCAGCCGAACTGCTCTCCGGCCCGTGGCGCCAGACCATCAACGCCGCCACCATGCTCGGACAGTCGAAGACCGCGATCCAGGCCGAGATCGACGCCGCCTGCGAGCTGATCGACTTCTGGCGGTTCAACGTGTCCTTCGGCCGCGACATCTTGGCCGAACAGCCGCTTGCTCACGCCCCGGGCATCTGGAACCGGCTCGATCACCGTCCGCTCGACGGCTTCGTCTACGCCATCACGCCGTTCAACTTCACCGCGATCGCGGGCAACCTCCCGACGGCACCGGCGCTCATGGGCAACACTGTGATCTGGAAGCCCAGCCCCACCCAGCAGCTGTCGGCGCATCTGACGATGCGCCTGCTCGAAGCGGCCGGGCTGCCTCCCGGCGTCATCAACATGCTGCCGGGTGACGGCCGCGCGGTCTCCGAGGTCGTGCTGGCCCAACGCGACCTCGCCGGGCTGCACTTCACCGGTTCGGCTGCGACCTTCCGCATGTTGTGGCGATCCCTCGGCGAGAACATCGAGACTTACCGCAACTACCCGCGTATCGTCGGCGAGACCGGCGGCAAGGACTTCGTCTTGGCGCACCCCAGCGCCGACGTCGACGTCCTGCGCACCGCGCTGGTCCGCGGCGCCTTCGAGTACCAGGGGCAGAAGTGCTCGGCCGCCTCGCGCGCCTATGTGCCGCGCAGCGTGTGGGCGCGGATGCGCGACGACTTCCTCTCGCTGACCGAGTCGTTGCCGATGGGCCCGGTCACCGATCTGTCGAACTTCCTCGGTGCCGTCATCGACGACCGCGCCTTCGCCAAGCACTCCGCGGCCATCGAGCGCGCGAAGGCCGACCCGTCGGTCGACATCGTGGCCGGCGGCGTACTCGACGACAGCGAAGGCTGGTTCGTCCGGCCTACCGTGATGGAATGCACCGACCCCGAGAACGACGTGTTCGTCACGGAGTACTTCGGGCCGATCCTCGCCGTCCACGTGTACGACGACGCCGACTTCGACGCGGTGACCACGCAGTTGGAAGGTGTCTCCGACTACGCGCTGACCGGCGCTGTCATCGCTCAGGACCGTGCTGCCATCGCTCAGGCGACCCAGGCGCTGCGCTTCGCCGCAGGCAATTTCTACGTCAACGACAAACCCACCGGTTCGGTCGTCGGGCAGCAGCCATTCGGTGGAAGTCGGGCCAGTGGGACGAATGACAAGGCCGGTTCGGTGCAGAATCTTCTACGGTGGACCAGTACTCGAGCTGTCAAGGAGACCTTCGTGCCCCCCGTGACACACGAGTACCCACACATGCAACGCGCTCAGATGTGACTGCCCGGATCGAGGAAGAAGTGAACACGAGGTGTCAAGCGTGATGGATGATCGGCTGTCTACCAGGCCGTATGTAGCTCGAGCGGTGCGGCTGCTCTCGCAGCCCCGCCGCAGCCCGGCTGACGGTGCGTTGGTGACCGCAGTAGCTCTGCGTCTCGCTGCGCTCGACAGCGACAGCGAGACGGCCGAGCGCCTCGTGGCCGCATCCGATCGGGTGATGACCGGTGTCGCCGGCCTCATCGGGGAGCAGGCGCCGGAGTCGGACTGGAACGACACCGCCGAGGCTCTCGCGCTGATGATCGCCGGTCGTCCGCTCCAGCGCAGCCACCTCACCTCCGCGCGGGCGACGCTGGGCTCGGCGGACAAGGTCATCGATCTGTCCGACCGGCTGCGGCGCACCGCGGAGGAGCCGCTCGACCGTGACGACCTGGGCCGGGCGCTGGCGATGGCTGTGACCGGTCCGGCTGAGCTCGCCGAGGCGCTGCTCGAGCGCGAGAGCTCGGAGACGTCGCCGGGGCAGCAGGTCGCCGAGACTCCTGCGCCCCGGTCGACTGGACGCCGGGCCGGCGCCGCGGAGCGCAACGTGTCGCTGCGAGCGCTGGACGGCGGGGTGCCGGGGCGCTAGCGCTCGCCCGCCAGCCACGCGCGGCCGACTTGCTCTTCGATCTTGGCTGCTTCGGACAGCCCCTGGTGTACGGCGCTTTCGATCTTGCGGCCGACCAGGGGCACAGAGGCCTTGATGGCAGCCGCGATGCGAACGACGGTCCTCCCGTCCGCGGTTGCCAGCGTCATCGTGCCGCTGCAGGTCACTGGGGCGCCCACCATGTCGAGCTTGATGGTGCCTTGACGTGAGCCGTCGGGAGCCGCGGGTCCCCATACGTCGACCTGCTTGACGTCGATCGTCTCGCCGACGAAGCGGCGGACGTAGTCCGGAACGTCCGGCGGCATGACGCGGGTCAGCTCGATCGTGGCGCGGTCGTCAGTGCGCGTCACCGTCGCCTTGTGCCGCAGCGCCTTGGCGGCGGCTGTCTTGCGCGCGATGAACGTCTCATCGACGAGCATGGCGAACACGGCCGCCGGGTCAGCGTCGTAGCGTTGCTCCGTATGCAGGTCCATGACGGTCAATCTTGACCCATACCCTGGTGCGGTGACACACAACCACACTGAATCCGTGGCCAAGCCTGCGCAGCCGCCCTCCGCACATTTCGGTGAGGACGGCGCCAAGCTCAGCTACGGCTCCTACCTGCGTCTCGACCAGCTGCTCGATCAGCAGCGGCTCGAGACCGACGCTCACGACGAGCTGCTGTTCATCACCATCCATCAGGTGTACGAGCTCTGGTTCAAACAGCTCCTGCACGAAGTCGAGTCCGCACGTGACGCCATGTTCGCCGGGCGGTTGTGGTGGGCTCGTCACGTCCTCAAACGGGTCCACGAGATCGAGCGGGTGCTGGTCGAACAGATCGGCGTGCTCGAGACCATGACCCCGCAGGACTTTCTCGAGTTCCGCGCCCGCCTCGCCCCCGCGAGCGGCTTCCAGTCGGTGCAGTTCCGCGAGCTGGAGTTCATCTCCGGAGCGAAGGACGAGGCATTCGTTCAGCGGTTCCGCGGGCTGACCGAGGCCGAGGCCGCTCGGCTGCGCCGACGGCTGGCCGAGCCGACGCTGTGGGACGCCTTCCTCGCCGTCCTGCGCGATCATCGTCTCGCCACCGACGACGGTGACATCCGGCGGGTGATGCGGGCCGTCGCCCATGACCGAGGGACGTACGGCGAGGTCTGGGAGCTGGCTGAAGCGTTGCTGGTGCACGACGAGCTCGCCGCCAACTGGCGCGCGCGGCACGTGACGATGGTCGAGCGGATGATCGGGACGAAGACCGGCACCGGGGGGTCTTCCGGGGCGGCGTACCTGCGTAGCCGGCTCGACATGAGGTACTACCCCGATCTGTGGGAGCTTCGTTCCTGGTTGTAGCCGACTCGGCGAGCGGAGGGCGGGTCCGGCCTACTAGTGTCTGAGGCGTTCCGCACGACGAGGTGCGGGTGAGCGTTTCCCGGGGTGGTAGACCATGCGCAACCGGCTCGATGAAGCCAAGGCCGAACTGCTCGCCAAAGCCGCTGTGGTCGGTGACCGCGGCCGCCGAGACGACGAGGAATCGTTCCTCCGGCGCTACTACCGCCATGTCGCGGCCGAAGACCTGGTCGACCGCGATGTCGTCGACGTGTACGGCATCGCGGCGTCCCACCGACGGGCGGCCCAGCACCGCCCGCAGGGCACGGCGGTGGTGAACGTGTTCACCCCGACCGTCGACGAGCACGGGTGGTCGGCCGGGCACACGGTCGTCGAGATCGTCATCGACGACATGCCGTTCCTGGTCGACTCCGTGACCATGGCCCTCAGCGAGAACGACCACGCGATTCGGCTGGTGATCCACCCGCAGATGGTCGTTCGCCGTGACATCACCGGCGAACTGGTCGAGATCTGCGACTTCAACGACAACGATCCGCGGTTGGCCGAGACCTCCGACGCCGTCGTCGAGTCGTGGATGCATGTCGAGATCGACCGGACCGACGACCCGGGCGAACAGCGGGCCATCAAGGATCAGCTGCTGCAGGTGCTGCGCGACGTCCGCGAAGCCGTTGAGGACTGGCAGCGGATGCGCCAGCGTGCCGAGGACATCGCCGCCGAGCTCGACGACTCTGGCGAGCAGCCCACACCGCCGGTTCCGCAGGCCGAAGCCGACGAAGCACGCGAGTTGCTGCGCTGGCTCGCCGACGACCACTTCACCTTCCTCGGATACCGCGAGTACCTGCTCGACGAGATCGATGGCGAGGACGTGCTGCGTGCGGTCACCGGGACCGGGCTGGGCATCCTGCGCCCCGATCAAGACTTGTCGGGCTCGTTCGGCAAGCTGCCGCCCGAGGTGCGGGCCAAGGCCCGGGAGAAGCGCCTTCTCGTGCTCACCAAGGCGAACTCGAGGGCTACCGTGCATCGCCCGGCGTACTTGGACTACGTGGGCGTCAAGATGTTCGACGAGAGCGGCGAGGTGATCGGCGAGCGGCGGTTCCTGGGGCTGCTGACCTCGGCGGCTTACACCGAGAGCGTGCTGCGCATCCCCGTGCTGCGGCGCAAGGTCCAGGAGGTCATCGATCGCGCCGGGTTCGCGCCGACGAGTCACTCCGGCAAGGACTTGCTGCAGGTGCTCGAGACCTACCCCCGCGACGAGCTGTTCCAGACGCCGGTGGACGAGCTGCTGCCGACGGCGCTGGCGGTGGTGCATCTGCAGGAGCGCCGGCACCTGCGGATGTTCGTCCGCCGCGACGACTATGGCCGCTACCTGTCGTTCTTGGTCTACCTGCCGCGCGACCGGTACAACACCGACGTACGCGAGCGCATCCAGCGCATCCTGCTCGCTGCCACCGACGGCGACTCCATCGACTTCACCGCACAGATCGGTGAGTCCATGCTGGCCCGGCTGCACTTCGTCATCCGGATGCGCCGCGACCAGCGCTTGCCCGACATCGACGTCACCAGCCTCGAACGCCAGTTGGTCGCGGCCACCCGGTCGTGGACCGACGAACTGTCCGACGCGCTGGCCGATCGGGTCGGCGAGGAAGGCGCGGCGCGGCTGCTGCGCCGGTACCGCGACAGCTTCCCCGAGGGGTACAAGGCCGACTTCCCGGCTCGGGTGGCGGTCGCTGACGTGCAGCGTCTGGAGGATCTGCCCGACACCGACGGCCTGGGGATGCACCTGTACCAGCCCGTCGGCGGGCCGCCGGAAGAGCGGCGATTCAAGATCTACCGCACCGGCGCGCCGATCTCGCTGACGCAGGTGCTGCCGATCCTGTCGAGGATGGGCGTGGAAGTCGTCGACGAGCGCCCGTACGAGATCGTCCGCCGCGGCCCCGACGGCGATTCCACGGCCTACATCTACGACTTCGGCTTGCGCTATGCCAGCCTGCACGTCGACGAATCCGGCCAGCTCAAGGATCTGTTCCAGGACACGTTCGCCGCCGTGTGGCGCGGCGAGGCCGAAAGCGACGGATTCAACGCGCTGGTACCGATGGCGGGGCTGTCGTGGCGGCAGGCGTCGATCCTGCGCGCCTACGCGAAGTACTTGCGCCAGGCGGGTTCGACGTTCAGCCAGAACTATGTGGAGGAATCGCTGTCGGCGCACGTCGACATCGCCCGGCTGCTGGTCGAGCTGTTCGAGATCCGCTTCGACCCGCAGCGCTACACCTCCGACGATTCCGGGCGCATCACTCGTGAAGCCGAGGCCGAGAAGACCTCGACTCGGATCGAGCAAGCCCTCGAGCAGGTGGCCAGCCTCGATCAGGACCGGATCCTGCGCTCGTTCCTGCGCCTGATCAACGCCACCTTGCGCACCAGCTACTACCGTCTCGGCGCCAACGGCACGCAGGACGCGACCAGCTTCAAACTCGACTCGCGCTCGCTGCCCGAACTGCCCGAACCGCGGCCGGCCTACGAGATCTGGGTCTACTCGCCTCGGGTCGAGGGCGTGCACCTGCGCTACGGCGCTGTTGCTCGCGGCGGCCTGCGCTGGTCGGACCGCCGCGAGGATTTCCGCACCGAGATCCTCGGGCTGGTCAAGGCGCAGGCGGTCAAGAACGCCGTCATCGTCCCGGTGGGAGCCAAGGGCGGCTTCGTCGGCAAGCGACTGCCCGACCCGGCCGTCGACCGCGCGGCATGGCTGGCCGAAGGCACGGAGTGCTACAAGACGTTCATCCGCGCGATGCTCGACATCACCGACAACCGCGCAGCGGATCGCAGCGTGGTTCCGCCGCCGCACGTCGTCCGCCACGACGGCGACGACCCGTACCTCGTGGTGGCGGCTGACAAAGGCACGGCCGCCTTCTCCGACATCGCCAACCAGGTCGCGAAGGACTACGGGTTCTGGCTCGGCGACGCCTTCGCCTCCGGTGGGTCGGCCGGCTACGACCACAAGGCCATGGGCATCACCGCCCGCGGCGCGTGGGAGTCGGTCAAGCGGCACTTCCGCGAGCTCGGCCGGGACTGCCAGCGCGAAGACTTCACCGTGGTCGGCATCGGCGACATGTCCGGCGACGTCTTCGGCAACGGCATGCTGCTGTCGAAACACATCCGGCTGATCGCCGCGTTCGACCATCGCCACATCTTCCTCGACCCCGACCCGGACGCGGCCACGTCCTACGCCGAACGTCGCCGGCTGTTCGATCTGCCGCGCTCCACCTGGGCCGACTACGACCCCGAGCTGATCAGCCCCGGCGGTGGGGTCCACCCGCGGTCGGCCAAGTCGATCACGCTGACGCCGGAGGTGAAGGAGGCTCTCGGCATCGACGCGGGCGTCGAGACGATGCCGCCGACGGAACTGATGCGCGCCGTACTGCGGGCTCCGGTCGACTTGCTCTGGAACGGTGGCATCGGCACGTACGTCAAGGCGAGCACCGAGACCAACGCCGAGGTCGGCGACAAGGCCAACGACGCGATCCGGGTCAACGGTGACGAGCTGCGCTGCCTGGTGGTGGGCGAGGGCGGCAACCTGGGCCTGACCCAGCGCGGCCGGATCGAGTACGCGCTGAGCGCACCCGAGCGCAACGGCGACGCCGGACACCTCAACACCGACGCCATCGACAACTCCGCCGGTGTCGACAGCTCCGACCACGAAGTCAACATCAAGATCCTGATGGACAGCGTGGTCCGCGCCGGTGACCTCACCGAGAAGCAACGCAACGAGCTACTCGCAGAAATGACCGACGAGGTTGCCGAACTGGTCCTGGCGAACAACTACAACCAGAACGTCGCGATGGCCAATGAGCTGCACCAGGCGGGAAACCTGGCGCACGTGCACCGCTCCTACCTCACTCAGCTCGAAGCCGCCGGGCAGATCGACCGCGATCTCGAGGCGCTGCCGACGAACAAGCAGATGGCCGAGCGGATGAACAACGGCCGCGGGCTGACCGCACCGGAGTTGGCGGTGGTTCTCGCCTACACCAAGAACCTCATGTACGAGGAACTGTTGGACGGGAACATGCCCGACGACCCGTACCTGTCGGCCGCCTTGCATGCGTACTTCCCCAGCGCACTGCGTGAACGCTACGCCGACCGGATCGACGAACACCCGTTGCGCCGCGAGATCATCTCCAACGTCGTGGTGAACAACCTGGTGAACGAGGCCGGCACGACGTTCGCCTACCGGTTGGCCATGGAGACCGGTGGCACCACCGAGGACCTCGCGCGAGCGCACACCGTCGCCGGGGTGGTGTTCCGGATGCCCGAGTTGTACGCAGCGGTCAGGGATCTGGACAACGCCGTGGCCTTCGACGTGCAGACCGAGATGCGCCTGGCCGGCCGGACGATCACCGAGCGGGCCACGCGCTGGCTGTGCGTCAATCGGCGCCCACCCATCGACATCGCCTGGCAGATCGGGTTCTTCGAGGAACCGATCGCGCGGCTGCTGGTCGCTCTGCCCGAGGTGCTGGTCGGGCGCGAGTTCGACCTGTTCACGCAGCGGTTGGAATCGCTCCAGCAGGCCGGCGTGCCCGACGGCCTGGCGACCCGAGTGGCTGTGCTGCCGCCGGCGTATTCCGGGCTCGGCATGGTCGACACGTCGCTGACCACCGGCACCGACCTGGTCGAGGTGGCACGGGTGCACTTCACCCTGGGCGCCTTCCTCGAGCTGGGCCGGTTGCTGGAGCGCATCGTGTCGTTGCCGCGGCATGATCGCTGGCACACGATGGCCCGGGCCGCGTTGCGCGACGACCTGCATGCCCTGCAGGCCGCGCTGACCGCTCAGGTGATCCAGCACACCGACGAGACCGCCGACCCCCAGACCCGGGTCGAGACCTGGGCGGCCCAGGACGAGGTGATGGTGGGGCGAGCCCAGCAGATCCTGCTCGAGATCGTCGAAAGTGACAGCTTCGACCTCGCGCGACTGTCGGTCGGCCTGCGCGCCGTCCGCGGCCTGCAGCGCACCGACGCCACCTGACCTCCCCGGGGTCGGGAATGATCATGTTCACTTGGCAATTGCCTGCGTCACCACCCATGCACGGGTGGTGGCGCAGCACAATGCCTCGTGGTGCCCGCGGCGAAAGCGACACGCGCTCAGTTCGGAGGTGACGTCGCGACCGGAACGCGATCGCCGTCGGCCCGCTCACCGGGCGGCAGGTACGTCTGCGGGCGTCCCTCGACGTGCAGCTGCGGCAGCCGGCGGTCCAACCACGACGGCAGCCACCAGTTGGCCCGTCCCAGTAGATGCATCACCGCCGGGACGAGCAGCATCCGCACGATCGTGGCGTCGACCAGGATCGCCGCGGCCATGCCCACCCCGATGACCTTGAGGAAGACCTCCGGGCTCGGGATGAACGCCGCGAAGACCGCCACCATGATCGCCGCAGCAGCCGTGATGACCCGCCCGGTGCCGGCGAGACCGTCGACGATCGCCCGGCCGTTGTCCCCGGTACGTATCCACGACTCGCGGATCCGGCTGATCAAGAACACCTCGTAGTCCATCGACAGCCCGAACAACACCGCGAACACCAGGACCGGAATGAACGCCGGCATCGGCGTCTCGGTGTCGATACCGATCAGCTGGCCGGCCCAGCCGCCCTCCAAGACCAGGGCGACCACGCCGTAGGCGGCGGCGACCGACAGCAGGTTCATCATCGCGGCGGTGATCGGGATGACCAGGCTGCGGAAGGAGACCAGGAGCAGCAGCATCGACAGGGTGACCACACCACCGATGAGCAGCGGAAGCCGTTCGGCGGTGTCCTCGTTCGAGTCGATCGCGGCAGCCGTCACGCCGCCGACGTGGACGTCCAGGTCGCTGATGGCCAGCACGTCGTCGCGCAGCGTGTGCACCAGGTCCTCGGTGGCCGCGTCTTGCGGGCCGCTGTCCGGCAGGACCGTGACCATGGCGGCGTCGCCGGCGGGATTGACGGCCGGAGGTTGGACGGCGGCGACGCCGGGGGTTGCGGCGACGGTCTGGCTGAGCGCGGTCAGCTCATCGACGTCCGATGGCGAGCCCAGTTCGCTCACCAGCAGCAGGGGACCGTTCGCGCCGTCGCCGAAGCCCTCGGAGAGCATGTCGTAGGCCTGCCGGGACGAGCGGTCGGCGGTGTTGTTCCCGGCGTCGGGGAAGCCGAACCGAGCGTCCAGGAAGGGCACGGCCAGCGCGAGCAGCAGACCCACGCCGACGACGCTGGCGATCACGCGGTGCCGGTCGATCAGCCGGCCCCATCGCAACCAGGCGCGGGAGGGTTCGACGTGTCCGCCGGGTGCGAGCGTCGCCGAACGCTGGCGGCCCAGCGGCAGGCGGAGCCGATCCACCCAGTGGCCGACGTATCCCAGCAGCGCCGGGAACAGTGTCATGGCTGCGGCCACGACCACCAAGACCGCGACGATCGTGACCAGAGCAGCGCCCTGCATGAACGACAGGCCCATCGCGAACAAGCCGAGCATGCTCACCATGACGGTGCTGCCGGCCACCAGCACCGCGCGTCCGGCGGTGTCGAGCGTGGCGACCGTGGCCGCCTGGCTGTCCAGTCCGGCTGCCCGCCACTCGCGGAACCGGGTCACCATCAGCAGGACGTAGTCGATGCCGAGCGCGATGCCCATCATCGTGGCCAGAGCCGTCGACCAGTCCGGGACGTCGACGACGGCGGCGATCAGTCCGGTGAGCGTGCCGCTGAGCGCCAGCCCCGCGACAGCGACCAGCAACGGCAGGCCCGCGGCGACGACGGTGCCGAACGTGACGAGCAGGATCACCGTCGCGGCTGCGATGCCGATGGCCTCGGAACCGATCTCGCCCTGCTCGGCCAGGGCTACCGATTGCCCGCCGAGAGCGATGTCCAGGCCCGGGCGTTCGGCGGCTTCGGCCGCGGCGAGCAGGCGTTCGGTGTCCGCGACCGGCATGTCGTCGGGGAGCTCGACGTCGAGGTGGAGACGGGCGACCAGCGTCCGGCCGTCTTGGGAGATGCCGCCCGGTGCGGCGAAGGGGTCCTCGACCGTGGCCACGTGCGGCATGGTGCCCAGCTCGTCGAGCAGCGTGGTGATCTCCGCGCGTACTGGCGCGTCGGTGACCGGCTCGTCAGCCTGGACCACGACGTCCACGACGTCGCCGGCTTGTGCTGGGAAGCGCTCGGCGATCAGGTCTTGTGCTTGCCTCGAGTCCGATCCCGGCACGGAGTAGTCAGCGGTGAAGTCGCCGGCGAAGGCGCTGGACAGCCCGGCGGCTCCGGCAATGGCCAGGACCCACGCGATGACCACCGTCCCGCGCTTGCGAAACGCGACGCCGGCGATGCGCCCGAGGATTCCGGGACGTGGCGGAGCCGACCGTCGCTGTTCGCCGGCTCTGGTGGTGCTGCCCATGCGGGGTGCCCCCTCGACCTTGGTCGTGATGATGGTTCATAAGTGTTATTCAACGTAACCAACACGAGTAGGGTTAACTTGTCAAGGGGTATAACGTCTGTGAAGATAGTTAACTGAGTCACTTCGAGGGAGGGCGGCCACGACGTGGCGGAAGAACCGAGCGAGGAGTCTGCTCCCGGATCAACCGAGCGAGTGCTCACCCGTCGCGAGCGAGCACGGGCGGCCACCGTCGGAGAGATCAAGCAGGCCGCGTTGTCTCTGATGCGCGAGCACGGGACGACCGACTTCCGCTTCTCCGACATCGCGCGGATCATGGGCATGACGGCCCCGGCGCTGTACCGCTACTTCGCCGACCGGGACGAACTGCTCACCGCGCTCATCGTCGACGCCTACGACGATCTCGGTGCCGCCGTGGCCGACAGGCGCGACCAGGTGCCCCGCGACGATCCCGGCGGACGGTTCCACCTCGTCGCGCAGGCCTACCGGGGGTGGGCCCGTTCGGAGCCCACGCGGTTCGCCCTGATCCTCGGCATGCCGGTGCCCGGGTACTCAGCACCCGAGGAAGGGCCCACCACCGAGGCCGCGCGCAGAGCGATGGCGCAGCTCAAGTCGTTGTTCTACGACGCGGCGGAGCAAGGGCTGCTCGACGAGCCGACGTTCGACCTTGACGCGGGGCCGGTGAGTCAGTTCGTCGACGGGCGCGAGGATCCGATGAAGCTCGGCGACGAGGCAGACCTGCCGGCGGTGACGTTCCAGGCCATGGTGCATTGCTGGGCGAGCCTGCACGGCTTCGTCAGCCTCGAGGCCTACGGACACCTGGACTGGATGCCCGAGGACGTCCGTGACGCGTTGTTCATCGCCAGCATGCGCCACATCGCCGACTCGGCGGGCCTGCCGGCACCGAAGACGACGATCAGCTGAGTCGGCCCGAGGCGATCTCGAGAGCGCCCCAGGGCTCGTCCACCGTGGGCGCTCACGTCGTTCCACGTGGAGGTGACGGGCAACGTATGGGAACCGGCGCTTCGACGCGTACCCTTGACCGACGTGGCAGCACGCGACGTAGACACCGAGATCGCCGAGCTCTCCGAAACCTTGACCGGAATCGAGAAGGTGCTCGAGCCGGACAAGCTCGCTGAGCGCATCGCCGATCTCGAGGAGCAGGCAGCAGCTCCCGACCTGTGGGACGACGTTGACAAGGCTCAACAGGTCACCAGCCAGTTGTCCCATGCGCAGTCCGAACTGCGCAAGGTCACCGAGCTGCGTCGGCGGGTGGACGATCTGCCGGTCATGGTGGAACTCGGCCGCGACGAGGGTGACGCCGACGCGTTGGCCGAAGTGGAGCGCGAGATCGACGATCTGCGCAAGCTCGTCGCCGACCTCGAGATCCGTACGCTGTTGTCCGGCGAGTACGACGAGCGTGAGGCCGTCGTGACGATCCGCGCCGGAGCCGGCGGGGTCGACGCCGCCGACTTCGCCGAGATGCTGATGCGGATGTATCTGCGCTGGGCGGAGCGGCACGGCTACAAGACCGAGGTGCTCGACACCTCCTACGCCGAGGAAGCCGGCATCAAGTCGGCGACGTTCGAGGTCAAGGCGCCCTTCGCCTACGGAACGCTGTCGGTGGAGGCCGGTACGCACCGGCTGGTCCGAATCTCGCCGTTCGACAACCAGGGCCGGCGCCAGACGTCGTTCGCCGCGGTGGAGGTCATCCCACTGATCGAGCAGACCGACCACATCGAGGTGCCCGAGTCCGACATCCGGATCGACGTGTTCCGTTCGTCCGGTCCCGGTGGCCAGAGCGTCAACACGACCGACTCCGCCGTGCGTATCACCCACCTGCCCACAGGCATCGTAGTCTCGATGCAGAACGAGAAGTCCCAGATCCAGAACCGCGCGGCTGCGTTGCGCGTCCTGCAGTCCCGGCTGCTGCTGTTGCGGCGCGAAGAAGAGCAGGCGCAGAAGAAGGAGATGGCCGGCGACGTCAAGGCGTCCTGGGGCGACCAGATGCGCTCCTACGTGCTGCACCCGTACCAGATGGTCAAAGACCTGCGGACCGAGCACGAGGTCGGCAACCCGAGTGCGGTCCTCGACGGCGAGATCGACGAGTTCCTCGAAGCGGGAATCCGCTGGCGCAAGCGTGAACAGGGCAATGGCGACCAAGCGTAACGGCGCGCTTGCCGACGTCTTTGCGCACGTGGACGTACACTCGCAATCGTGCTCGGTCCGGTCGGCAGGAACTGCGGGCGCGACTGACATCCATACCGGTGGCGAGGCAACGTGATCCGATTCGACAACGTCAGCAAGCAGTACCCCACACAGACTCATCCCGCTCTCGACAACTTCTCCATGGAGGTCGAGAAGGGTGAGTTCGTGTTCCTCGTGGGCCCGTCCGGCTCCGGCAAGTCGACGTTCCTGCGGCTGGCGCTCAAGGAGGAGCGCCCCACCGCCGGGCGGATCCGGGTCGCCGGCAAGGACCTCCATCGGCTCTCCAACTGGAAGGTCCCGCACCTGCGGCGACGCATCGGCACGGTGTTCCAGGACTTCCGGTTGCTGCCGAACAAGACGGTCTTCGAGAACGTCGCGTTCGCGCTGCAGGTCATCGGCAAGCCGCGGCGGCAGATCAGTCGCGACGTCCCGGCCGTGCTCGAGCTCGTCGGGCTCGAGGGCAAGGAAGACCGGATGCCCGACCAGCTCTCCGGCGGCGAGCAGCAGCGTGTCGCCGTCGCCCGGGCGTTCGTCAACCGGCCGCTGATCCTGCTGGCCGACGAGCCCACCGGGAACCTCGACCCAGCTACGAGCGTCGGCATCATGAAGCTGCTCGACCGCATCAACCGGACGGGCACCACCGTGGTCATGGCCACGCACGACCAATCCATCGTCGACCAGATGCGTAAACGCGTGATCGAGCTCGAACACGGCAAGCTCGTCCGCGACCAGTCCCGAGGGGTGTACGGCTACACCCGCTAGCCGTACACGACGACCCGGCTTTCAGGCCATCACGCAACCCGGAAGAGAGCGATGCGCTTCCAGTACGTGCTGTCGGAGATCACGACAGGTCTACGACGTAACCTGACCATGACGATCGCGGTCGTCATCACGGTGGCGATCTCGATCGCTCTGTTCGGCACCGGTCTGTTGGTGCGAGCACAATCCGAGACGACCAAGGGCTTCTGGTACGACAAGGTCGAGATCTCGGTGTTCATGTGCAACGAGTACGCCACCGGGGCCGGCTGCGCCGACGGTCAGGTCACCGACCCGCAACGCGAGGCGATCAAGCAGACCCTCGAAGAGCACCCCGAGGTCCAAGAGGTCTTCTACGAGGACCAGGAGCAGGCCTACAAGCGGTTCGAAGAGCAGTTCGACGACTCCATCGTCGAGAGCATCACGCCTGATCAGCTGCAGGAGTCGTTCCGGGTGGCGCTGGAGGATCCGGAGGAGTACGACGGCGTGGTTTCCGCCGTCGCCGGATTACCCGGTGTGCAAGACGTCTCCGACCAGCGCGAGCTACTCGGACCGTTGTTCCGTGCGCTGAGTGGATTCCAGATCGGCGCCATCGGCGTGGCCGCACTGCAGGTCGTCGCCGCGGTGTTGTTGATCGCGAACACGATTCGGCTGGCCGCCTACAGCCGACGGCGCGAGACCGGCATCATGCGGCTCGTCGGGGCCTCGAACTTCTACATTCAATTGCCCTTCATTCTCGAAGCGGCGATAGCCGGACTTCTCGGATCCATCGTGGGATGTCTGGCGTTGTTCGGTATGGAGCAATTGATCATCAGTCGGCTGATCGCGCCGAATCTGACCTTCACGGCGTGGGTCGACAGTTCCGACGTGTGGGCCGCGGTGCCCTGGCTATTGCTGACCGGTGTGCTGATCTCCGCGGTGGCGTCCTTCATCACCTTGCGGCGTTACCTGCGCGTCTAGGTCGCGGGCCGGTGCCGCCGTGCCTGGTGTGCACGGCGGCGCCGGCTGCGGCACTTCTTCGGCGTCCGTACACGCGACGCTGCGTTGCCTCGGTGGAGGCTGTTCTCGTCCGGCGATCCGAGCGTCTTCAGCTGTGTCGATAGGTGCCGTTCTGGCGTGTCGACACGAGGCGTTCTGCTGCGTCAACACCCTTGCAAGGGTGTTGTGACAGGCATTTGCCTGCTGAACATGATCATTTTTTGAATTTCCCCGGATCTCTTCGCGTCCAGAGTGAACAGTGTTACGGTCGTGGGCGAGTGGTGCAAAGGGGGCAGCTGTGAAAGCTGTGACTAATGAGGTCTCGTGGGTACGCCGCGTGGCCGTTCTGGTCATCGCTGTCGGCGTTCTCGGAGCCGGCCTCGGGCAGGCCTGGGCCGACCCACGCGATCGGTTGGACGACGTGGAGACCCGGCTCGGGCAGGCTCGTGAGGCGCTGGAGGAGTCCAGCCAAGCGCTCGCCGACGCCACTGCTGAGTATCAAGCCGCGACGGCCCGGCTGCCGGCGGCGCGAGCCGCGCTGGCCGGTGCCCAGGACGCGCTGCAGGCCGCAGAACATCAGGTCGAAGTCGTCCGGGGACAGGTGGCTGCAGCCCGCGCGGCTGACGAGGCCGCGGCGAACCGCCTCGCCGAGGCCGAGAAGAAGGTCGAGATCCAAGAGGCGAAGATCGACGACGTCACCGCTCGCATCGATGGCAAGCGCGCCTCGATCAGCCAGGTCGCCGTTCAGGCCTACCAGCGCGGCGCCGGCGGTGATCTCGCGAGCATCGCCGCGGTGATGCAGGCGGAGAATCTGCAGGAGCTGGCCACGGGCATTCAGGCGAGCCAGTCGATCGTGCAGGCCGAGAGTGTCGTCCTGCAGGATCTCAAGCACGACCGCGCCGAACTGGCGAACCAGCGCGTGGTGCTCGAAGAGCTGCGAGCCGAAGCCGAGGTGCTGCGCGAGGAGGCCGCGGCGCGGCTGGCCGAGACCGAGCGTCGAGAGCGCGAAGCCGAGGCCGCCAAGGCCGAAGCGCTGGCTGCCCGGCAAGCCGCGGCTGCGGCCAAGGCCGACGTCGAGAACTTGGTGGCAGCCCGCGAGAACGCGGTCGCCGCGGCCGAGGCGGCCAAAGACGAGGACGCCGCCCAGGCACGAGCATGGGCCGCCGAGCGCGACAAGATCCAAGCCGAGATCAACGAGATCGAGCGGCGCGAGCGCGAAGAGCGCGAACGGCGCGAACGCGAGGAGCGCGAGCGCCAAGAGCGCGAGAAGGAACGGGAGAAGGAACGGGAGAAGGAGAAGGACAGGGACGACTCCGGAGACAGCGACTCCGACAGTGATTCGGACTCCGACGACTCCGGCAACGACTCCAGCGGGCTGAACTACCCGGTGTCCAACCCCTACATCACGTCGCCGTACGGGATGCGGGTACACCCGGTCACCGGCGTGTACAAGCTGCACGACGGCACCGACTTCAGGGCGTACTGCGGCACGCCGATTCGTGCCGCGGCGGCCGGGACGGTGCAGTGGGCGCACTACCGCACTGGTTACGGCAACCAGGTCGCCGTCAGCCACGGTGGCATGGTGACGACCTACAGTCACCTGTCCAGGTTCGCCGCTAGCCCGGGGGAGTGGGTCGCGCAGGGCGAGACCATCGGCTACTCCGGCACCACCGGCAGTTCGACGGCGTGCCACTTGCATTTCATGCTCTACGTCGGCGGCTCGCTCACGAATCCGATGAACTACCTCTGATGTTCGGTGATCGTTGGCGGGTTCTGGTTTCCCTGACCACCACTGGGCGCCAACGATCACCGACGAAACGGAGTCGTCAGTGGCCTAGGTGGCATGAAATCCTAGGGGCATGGCACGAGAACGCGGGCGGACCCTGGTCGCCCAGAACCGTAAGGCGCGCTACGACTACCACATCGACGCCACCTACGAAGCCGGGATCGTGCTGACCGGCACCGAGGTCAAGTCGCTGCGGGCCGGGAAGGCGTCGTTGGCCGACGGCTACGCCGAAGTCCGTGACGGCGAGGTGTGGCTGCGTAACGTCCACATTCCCGAGTACGACCCGGGCACGTGGACCAACCACGAGCCCCGGCGCTCGCGCAAGCTCCTGTTGCGCCGCGACGAGATCAGCCGACTGATCGGTAAGACCCGGGAGACCGGCGTCACCCTGGTGCCGCTGTCGCTGTACTTCAAGGATGGCTACGCCAAGGTCGAGATCGCGCTCGCCCGCGGCAAGAAGACTCACGACAAGCGGCAAGCCATCGCCGAGCGAGAAGCCAAGCGCGAGGCCGAGCGCGCGATGGCGCAGGCGCGCCGCCGCTGAGGACCGGGTGATCCCGGTGCGCGATCAGCGGCGACCCAGGCCCGCGGTCACGATGCCGTCGTCGGCGGAAGCACGCGCCGCGCGAGGTTCTCGGTCTTCGCCGACGGCGCAGGTTCGGCCACCCAGGGCCCGGTTCCTTCACTGATGTCGATGACGCCGGCCTCGACCCACGTGAAGTCGCCATCGAGGACGCCCTTGGCGAGGGCTTCGTCAGCGGCATCGGTGTTGCGCCACAGCGCGTCGAACAGCCGCTCGATGCGCACGCGCGCCTGGCGCGCGAACACGTCGGCGAGCCGGACGGCGTGGGCGCTGTCGGGATCGCCGTCGTCGACCAGCATGCGCGCACGCACACAACAGGCGGAGATGGCGAACAGCTCGGCGCCGATGTCGACGACTCTGGCCAAGAAGCCCTGCTTGTGCTCCAGCTTGCCCTGCCAGCGGGCCATCCCGTAGAAGGTCTGGCGGGCCAGCCGGCGCGACGTGCGCTCGACGTAGCGCACGTGCGGGGCGAGTTCGCCGAAGTCGCCGTACGACGCTGGCAGATGTCCGCTCCCGGCGACGAGCTGTGGCAGCCAGCGGGCGTAGAAGCCGGTGGCTTTGGCGGCGGCACGAGCCTTGCCGGGCAGGTCGACGTCGGGGTCGATGACGTCGCCGGCGGCCTGCAGGTGGGCATCGACCGCCTCGCGGGCGATCAGCAGGTGCATGATCTCGGTGGAGCCTTCGAAGATGCGGTTGATGCGCAGGTCACGCAAGATCTGCTCGGCGGGGACGGCGCGTTCGCCGCGCGCCCGCAGCGACTCGGCGGTCTCGTAGCCGCGGCCGCCGCGGATCTGGACGAGTTCGTCGGCCACCTGCCAGGCGGTCTCGCTGCACCACAGCTTGGCCAGGGCGGCCTCGATGCGGATGTCGCGGCGGCCCTGGTCGGCCATGTGGGCGGTCAGGTCGAGCACGGCCTCCTGGGCGAACGCCGACGCAGCGATGAACGAGATCTTGTGCGCGACGGCCGCATGCCGGCCGACGGGGCGGCCCCACTGCACGCGGTGCCCGGACCATTCGCGGGCGATCTTCAAACTCCATTTCGACGCCGCGGTACACAGGGCCGGAATGGACAGCCGGCCGGTGTTGAGCGTGGTCAGCGCGATCTTCAGGCCGTCGCCTTCACGGCCGATGCGGTTGGCCGCCGGGACGCGGACCCGATCGAAGCGGGTCAGCCCGTTCTCGATGCCGCGCAACCCCATGAACGCGTTGCGGTTCTCGACCGTGATGCCCGGCGAGTCGGCTTCGACGACGAACGCCGTGACGCCGCCGCGTCCGCCGTCGTGCGCGGGCACGCGGGCCATGACCACCAGCAGTTCGGCGATGACGCCGTTGGTGGTCCAGAGCTTGACGCCGTCGATCTCGTACGCCTCGCCGTCGTCGACGGGGATCGCCGAAGCGGCCAACCGCGCCGGGTCGGAGCCGACGTCGGGCTCGGTGAGCAGGAAGGCGGTGATCGCTCCCGCGGCGCAGCGGGGGAGGAAACGCTGCTTCTGTTCTTCGCTGCCGAACTGTTTGACCGGCTCAGGCACACCGATGGACTGGTGCGCGGAAACCAGTGCTCCCAGGCTGGGGTGCACGTCGCCGAGCAGCATGAGCGCACGGTTGTAGGCGACCTGGGTGAGGCCCGCGCCGCCGTAGGCTTCGGGGATCTTCATGCCGAACACGCCGATGCGGGCCAGCGCCTTGACGTACTCGTCCGGGATGCGGGCCTCGCGCTCGATGACGGTGCCGTCCAGTTCGGTTTCACACACCGCGCGTAGGCGGTCGAGGAAGGCCTGGGATCGCGCGGCGTCGTCGGGCGCGGGGCGCGGGTGCGGGTGGATCAGATCGAGCCGGAACCGCCCGAGGTAGAGCTCCTTGGCGAACGACGGCTTGTCCCACCTGGTCTCACGGGCGGCTTCGGCGACTTGACGCGCCTCACGTTCGCCGATGTTGTGGGGGTCGGGGCTGTCTTTCAGGTCCGTCATGGCGCCTCTCCATCGTCGGCGTACCTCCATGTTACTCGTAAGTAGCCTTCTCGTCGCCTGATGATTGAACGGGCGAGAGCCGCCGGGCCCACCCGCGCGGAGACGTGGGCGGGCATGCGGTCGGAATCTCTCTCGCCGATGCGGCGTTGTACCAGGTATCCTGGGTCAGCCTTGGGCTTGCTGAGCGCTGGTCCGGGTGTTGACAATTCAAGAGGGGGTGAGCGGTTTCGACTTCGATCGTCGAACCAGGGGAAGCGGGCCGAGGATGTCGCGTCATCTCGCAAACGCTCGCGGCAACGTTACAAGTGCCAACGAAAAGCGCACTGACTTCGCCCTCGCCGCCTGAGGCTAGGGACTAGAAGTCTGTCGACCCGGGGTTGCTTCCGACCCGGTGCTCGGCATCATTGAGGAGGCTCACCTGTCGGTACGGTCGCGGGACCGGCAGGGACATGTACGCGGCTGGGCTCGTCACGGTGTACTCGCCTGCGTGATCACCGGAGCCGAGTAGAGACATAGCAGGCTGCGCCCGGAGAAGCCCTGGAGAAGCGTCGAAGGACCCGGGTTCGATTCCCGGCACCTCCACTCGAGTCAAGAGCCGTCCCCACCATGGTGGGGACGGCTCTTTGCGTCTGATCACCTCGACGCGGGCGCAGCCGAGGTCAGGTCAGCCGGTTGATGGTGTAGTTGACGACGGTTGCGTCGCCTGTTTCCGCCTGGCCGGCGCGGACGGTGACGCTGAGGTCGCCGTTGACGTAGGCGTTCATGCCGGGCAGTTCCTCGGACTCGGCGTAGCCGGCTGCGGTGAGCAGCGAGATGGCCTGGCCTTCCACCGCGTCCGCGGGTTCTGCGGTTCGGACCATCACGACCCAGATCCCTTCGGCCTCGGTGCCGCCGGCGCTCACGATCTCCCCCTCGACCAGGGGCACGTCGTCGGCGGGGAACCCGGCTGGAAGGTCGGTACCGATCTGGACGTCGTCGGGCGGCCCGGAGGACGTGTCGTGATCGCCGCCGGCGGGGTCGTCCTGGTTCGCGGGACTCTGCTCGCTGGCCGGCGTCTGCTCGCCGCTCTGTTCGGGTGGTGGCTCAGCGTCGCTGTCGGGGTCCTGGCTGGAGCACCCGGCCAGGAGGACGATCCCGACACAGGCGGCGGCGATCCGGGGCAGCCGGAACCCCCGTGCGGAACGAATGCTCACAGCGCTGAGGCTAGGGGTCGTGGTGCTGATCGGTATCCGTGTGGCCTACCGGGGTGTGCCGGGCGGGTCGGAATCGTGTCCTGCGTTCGCCAGCAGGGCGGCCAGTTCTCGGCGCGAGGCGATGCCGAGCTTCTGATAGGCGTTGGCGAGGTGGTACTCCACGGTGCGGCGCGACAGGTAGAGCTGAGCGGCGATCTCGGCATTGGTGGCGTCGTGCGCGGCGTGGAGGACGACGTCGACTTCGCGCGGAGTGAGACGGGCCAGTGGCGCCGTTGTCGTGGCCGGCCTCCGTTCGCCGCAGGCGGCCAGTTCCTGCTCGGTCCGCTCGATCCAGGGCTGTGCTTGCAGGCGGGTGAAGATATCTCGTGCCTGGTGCAGGGGATCGCGGGCGGCGTTCTTGCGACGGTTTCTGCGCCGGGCCTGCCCCCAGGCCAGGTACGTGCGCGCCATCTCGAATGCGCGGGGCGCTTCCTGATGGTGCTGAACAGCCTTCTCGAAGTCTTCATCCGAGCCGGTGTCCAGTGCTGTACAGCGAGCCACCACGGCCAGGGTGCTCGCCCGGCCGGTCGCGGCGGCGTCTCGGCGAGCTTCTTCCAACATCTCGCGTGCTTCGGCTCGCCGGCCGAGGCGGTGCGCGGCCTCGTACAGGTCGCCCAGGTGATCGCCGAAGGCCCATTCCTGCAGCGACATGCTCTGGCGCTGCTTCTCGGCGGCCTGGAGGTGCTCCAGGGCGCGGCCGGGATCTCCGGCGCCGAGTTCGAGCAGACCCCGGGCGCTGTGCACCAGGTACTGATACATCGGCGTGGTGGCCGCGGCCGTGATCGACTCGTCGGCGAGCAGCGCTTCGACCCGCTCGCGTTGACCACGGGCGGCGAAGATACGGGCCTGACGCACCCGCATCGGCGCCAGTGCGAGCAGCGTCGTGGTGTGGGCCAGCTCACGCGTGCGGCTGAAGGCGGCATCCGCGGCATCCCATCGCCCGAGGATCTCCAGGACCACCGCCTCTTGGGCCCAGGACAGGGCCAGCGCGGTGGGACGAAGCTGCTGTTCGAGCCGTTGCCGTTGCGGCAGCAGCAGGCGCAGCGCGGTGGGTGCGGCGTCGAGCCAGGCCAGATGGGTCACGGCAGGGGAGACCGGTAGGTCGGCCTGGAGCACGGTGTCTTCGGCCGTGAGCTGGTGAGCGTGCTGCACGATGAGCTCCCCGGCGCCGGGCCGTCCGGCCAGCAGACGCAGCCCGTCGGCCGTGAACCGGGCGGCCGGGTCCAGGTCCGGGTGCAGCGCAGCGGCCCGATCCACGGCCTCGACCGCTTCGACGAGGTAACCACACATGCCGAGCACCAGCCCGTAGAGGGTCCACAGGCGACTGCTCTCCGACGACGAAAGGACAGGTGACAGATCCTCCAGGCGGGCCCGCAGCACTCGGGGGTCGGCCACCTCACTGCCGGAGGCCAGCCGCAGCGCCAAGGCGTGGGCTCGTTCCTCCGGACCGGACGACGGGTCGTGTTCCAGGGCGGACAGCGCGTCCATGAGCGCCTCGCCGGTACCGGCCCGGAAGTACGCCTGAGCTGCTCTCAGCAGCGATGCGCGAGCCGACGAGCCGTGCTGGCGACGAGCGGCGGCGTGCCAGTGCTGACCGGCCACCGGGAGCGCGCCGCGGGCTTCGGCGGCTTCGGCAGCGGCGATCGACGTCTGCGCCACCAGTTCGTCCGCACCCGCGGTCACCAGCTCAAGATGGTGCGCCGCCCGCGACGGGTCCGGGGCGACCACTTGAGCCAGTACTTGATGGGCGCGCAGCCGTGGAGCGATGCCCACGGCATCGACGACCACGCCTCGCAGGGTCGGATGCGAGACGTCGACCCGGTCGCCGTCCCAGGCGACCAGGCCTGCCCGCTCGGCCGGGGTCAGCGCATGCTCGTCCAGACCCAACCGGCCCAGAGCGTCGAGCAGTTCGCCGGTGCTCAGCCGGTCCAGTGCGACGACGCACAGCGCTTGTTGGGCCGATGGGGGCAACGCCGTGACGCGGTGGAACTGTTCGTGGCGCAGGACGGGCCCGGCGTCGAGAAACCTGGGCAGCGGCGCTCGGCCCGAGCGTTGGGCCGGGGTCAGGGCACGAGCCATGTCCACCAGTGCCAGTGGAAGTCCGTCGGCGTCGGCGATGATCCGTTCGGCGACCGCGGTGATGAGATCCGGGCTGGTGGTCCGCAGCAGCGCCCGAGCAGCGTCGTCGTCCATCCCGGCCAGGACGATGCTCTCCCCGCCGAGCGGCGACGCCGCCTGGTCGGTCGCGCCAACGGTCAGCACGCTGTCGGCTTCCAGGCGCTGCACGGCGAACGAGAGAGCCGGCTGCGACGCATCGTCGAGCCACGGCAGGTCGTCGACCAGCATCAGGACCGGCCGGTCCGCGGCGGCAGTGGCCAGGACGGCGTGTACGGCCACCCCGACAGCGAGCGGGTCCGCCCCGATGCCACCGCCGCGCAGTACCGCCCCCAGCACGCGCCGGTACGGCTCGGGTAGTCGCCGCATCCAGGGCCGGGCGCGTTGAAGCAGGTGCACCAGCCCGGCGAAGGCCACGCCGCGTTGGGCAGGGTGCGGTGAGCAGGTCAACACGAGCGCGGTTTCGTTGGCGACTTTCGCCAGCCGGCGCAGCAGATGGCTCTTGCCGATCCCAGGCGGTCCGGACACCGTGACCACGTGGGCCCGACCGGCCGCGGCCTGGGTCAGGCGATCCTGGAGTACGGCGAAGGCATCCTCGCCAGCCAATGGTGGTGCCACGACCTGATTCTAGGGACGAGACGTGGCGCGGCGTAGGCAGACCGTACCGCCCTGACCTGGAACGATGGCGATCCGGACGGCACGCGACACTGCTGCGGCGAACCGGTGTGATACCCGGTCTGCCGCAAAAGCTCCATGGCCCACGGTGCCTGGTCGAGCGTGGTCGTCGGCGCCTGCACATCGCGTGGCAGCACCACCATCGCCTGCCCGGCCCGCACGAACGCCACCCCGGTGTCGTCCTCGAGCAGGAAGTCGACTGCTTCACACGCCGAGCGGGTCGACGACGCGCTGGCGCCGTCGAAGGGCCGCAACCGCAGGTCTCGGGCCACGTAGGCCCGCCCGGTCGCCGCACTGACCGGCACGACCGCACCGGCACGTACGACCCCGGTCAACGCCACTGACGTCCCGGCTCGGCCCGAGGCCGAATCGACCGTCGCGGCCGTCGCCCGGGTCAGCGCCCTGGCGACGAACCCCGCGCCGCTCTGGCGACGGTGGATCCAGGCCATGCCGGCACGGACATGATCACCAGGAGCACGACGAGCATGACGTCCACGAGGCGAACGGTAACGGCTCCGCGAGCCCAGCGCCGTACATCCCGGTGGTCGTCACGGATACGCGGCCCGGGCCGGTCACCGTACCGTGACCTGGTCTTTTGCCTGGTTCTTGGCTGCGAGGAGCGCTACACCCATGCGACGAATCCCCCTGACTCGGCTGCGCGCCCTGGGGCGCGCGGCGACGATCGCCGTGCTGGCCGTCTCGGCTTCGCTGGGCGCGATCGCCACGCCGGCCTCCGGCGGGATCATCACCGGCCACGCGGTGATCAACGAGGTCGTCGCCAACCCCCTCACGGGGAGTGCCTGGGTGGAGATCTACGACCCGACCAGCGGAGCGTCCATCTGCGGGATCGTCGACGCCGCAGGGAACGAGACCAGCGGCTGCGGCACGATGACCGGTGACTTCGTGACCTACGTGATCGACCCGGACTTCCTCGACGACGACGGCGACACCATCACCCTGCGCGGCACCTCGGGTGACCTCGACACCGTGACCTACCCGCCGCTTGGCCCCGGCGAGTCGTATGCCCGGACCTTTGACGGCAGCACCGAGTGGGAGATCCGCTCCGGGACCGACGTCACTCGCAACGCCAGCAACGGCCCCGTGCCTGACGACAGCACGCCACCGATCCTGACCGTCGCCAATCCGGTCAGCGGCGGCACGTACGCCGGCGGCTTCACCGCCACCTACACGGCCTCCGATCCTGGGGCCGGGGTGCTGCGGGTGGCCTTCTACGTCCGCGACGGGGCCTCGAGTGGTCCGTACGACTGGCACGACACCGACATCAACACCGCCGCCCAGGAGCCGTTCACCTCGATCGAGGACTTCAGCGCCCTGCCACCGGGCACCTACGACCTGTGCGTGACCGCGATCGATCGGCTCGGCAACGGCGCGCCCGCGACGACAGCGCCGGTGGCCAGCTGCGACGACGAGAGCACGGCGGTGGTCGCCATCGACGACGTCGTCGTCACCGACCACGTGACGCCGCCGGACGAGCCGACGGTCACCTTGACCGCACCCGCCGACGGAACCGTCACCAACGAGGCCACGCCGACCCTGACCTGGGCCACCTCGATCGATCCCGGTTTCACCGTCGCTCGCACCGAGGTGGTGCTGTCGACGAGCGCGGACTTCAGCGCGACCCCGGTCACCTTCGCCCCCACCGGCGACTCCCTCGCCTTGCCCGAGTCGTTCGCCGCGGCAGCGGATGCCACCTGGTACTGGAAGGTCGTGCTGACCTTCTTCCGCACACCCACCTCTCCGGACGAGACGGTCGAGTCGCCGGCGTGGACGTTCACCGTCGACCGTGGCGGTGATGGGATTCCGACCAGGCCGCGATTCGAGGTCAACGGCGAGGACCTCGCGTCCTACGCCTACACCGGCCCCGGCGACACGACGGTGCACCCCCTGGACACCTGCGTGCTGACGTTCGAGACGTTCGACATCGGCGCTGGGACCGCCGAGATCGACATCGTCTCCGGCGACACCCTCAGCAGTGACCCCTCGGCCGCGACACCGCTCGTGGAGGGCGAGGTCATCACGTCCAACCATGCGCCGACCGGCTCGAACGGCACCTGGCGGTTCGATCTGGCCGATCACGCTGACCGGGCGATCGCCGGCCCGGACGGCTACCTGCTGTCCGTGGCGATCTTCACCGACGACCGTCACGTCATGGAGGTGATCACCCGGTTCTCCCTTCCGCTGACCTGCCTGACGAGCGATGACCCGTCGGTGACCGACCCGGAAGACCCGACGACCGATCCGGAGGACCCGACGACCGACCCGGACGATCCGTCGTCGAGCGATCCGGACGCCGAGACCGGCGCCCCCGACGAGTCCGGCCACGAGACGCTTCCCACCACGGGATCAGCTGAACTGGTCGGGCTGGTCGCCGGGATGCTGCTGACGATCATCGGCGCGGTGATGATCGTCCGGCACCGCGCACGCGCCCACGGCTGAGGACGCCCCCAGGCTCGTCGGTCGTCGACGCGGCAGCGGTCACACGGCGATGGCTTCCTCTTCGGAAACGGCGGTCTTCGGCAGGACCAGGGACAAGGCCGCCGCGACCACGAACAGGCCGATGCTGACCGGCATCGCCGCGGTGAAGGCGTCGGTGTAGTCACCGCGCGATTCCAGCGCCGAGAAGAACACTGTGCCGACGGCGGCGACGCCGAGTGCTCCACCGAGTTGCTGGGCGGTGGAGAACTGCCCGCCGGCACCACCGGCCACGTCGGCCGGAACGGCTGCCAACACGACGTTGACCAGGGGAATCACCAGCAAGGACAGGCCGGCGCCGGCGATGACGAGCCCGGGTGCGATGGGCCACCAGTGGTGCCCGTCGGTGCCGATCGTCGATGCCGCCGATCCGACCCAGGCCGTACCGCCGGCCATCATGATCCCGCCGAGGCTGAGGATCGTCCGGCCGAACCGCTGGGCCACCGACGCGGCCATCGGCGCGAGCAGGAAGCCGCCGACGCTGAAGGCGGTGGTGACCAAGCCGGCCGCCAGTGGCGAGAACCCCTGGCCCAGCTGGATCCACAGCGCGAAGGCGATGAAGAAGCCCTGCATGCCGGCGGCGAACGCCGTCATCACCACCAACCCCGCCGAGAAGGCGGGGATGCGCAACATGCTGGGCATCAGCAGGGGCGCGATCTGGTCGGTGCGGCGGCGCCGCGACTCGACAGCGCCGAGCATGACGAGCCCGAGCAGCCCGCTGCCCAGCAACGCCCAGATCCATACCGGCCAGGAGTGTTCGCGGCCCTCGAGTAGTGCGTAGGCGATCGCCACCAGGCTCGTCGCCAGCACCGTGGCTCCCAGCACGTCCGGGCGCGCCGCCGAGCGTTCCCGAGTCTCGGGGACGACGCGGATCGTGGCGACCGTTGCCACCAGCGCGATCGGGACGTTGATCAGGAAGATCGGCCGCCAGCTCCATCCGAACAGGTCGGCGTCGGTGAGCACGCCGCCCAGGACCAGGCCGAGCGCCGAGGCGAAGCCGAGAATCGCGCCGTAGATGCCGAAGGCCTTGCCCCGTTCCGGACCCGAGAACATCGCCCGGAAGGTTCCCAGGACCTGGGGGACCATGGCGGCGGCCGCCAGACCCTGGACGACCCGTGCGCCGATCAGCTGGGCCGGGTCCTGGGCGAGCCCGGCCGCAAGACTGGTCAACCCGAACACGGCGACGCCGACGACGAAGACCCGTTTGCGGCCGAGCAGGTCACCGACCCGGCCGAAGGTGATGAGCCCTGCGGCGAAGGCCAACAGGTAGGCCGAGATCACCCACTGCAGCTCGGATCCACTCGCGCCGAGATCAATGCCGATGGTCGGCAGGGCGACGTTCACGATCGTGATGTCGATCATGTCCATGAGCACCGCTGCGATCATGACGAGCGCGGCTGCCCATGGTTTCTGTACGCCGTTCATGACATCTCCTCGTTACACGAACACCGTTCGCTATCGAACACTGTTCTAGCATCGTGATGAAGTCAGTCAAACACTGTTCGTGAGTAGTACGGTGTTCGTATGAGCGCGGAGCAGAACGGATCAGACGGCATTCCGGCGCCGCCGTGGCAGCGGGTGCCGCAGCGCACGAGCCGACGCCGGCGGGATCGACTGACCCAGGACGTGATCGTCGAGGTCGGATTGCGGTTACTCGACGCCGAT
>NZ_DAHVSH010000134.1:0-17974 GCF_027324685.1 Haloactinopolyspora sp. | reverse complement strand
AGGCAGAGCGGATCCTGTGGTTCTTCCTCGTGGAACGGCTGCTCGACCATGGTGTCGGGGCCGATGCCCTGAGCACTGCACCGGAGAATCTCGTCGACGGCGCGAAGCTCCGGCCGATCGCCGAAATCCTTGCCGACGGCGAACTTCGGCGCGAGTTCTACGACTGGGTCAACGAGAACGACGTTCTCGACGACGCAGCTGATGAGGCCAACGAAGCCTGGTCCATCGGTGTTCAGAGCGCTAGCGGCGCTGTGGCCGGCATCTCGACGACGAACGAGGGATGACAACTGATGCTGAAAACACGACGCCGCACGCTGGTGTTCGTCCTCGTCCTTGTGTGCACGACGTTCGCGGTCCTCATCCCCCGTCTCTTGGCCGGGCCGTCGGAAAGCGAAATCGCCGAAATGGCGCAGGCACGGCAGGACGATGTCGGCGCCAAAATCGAACCGTTACTCACCGCCTACGAGGACGAGCTCGGCGTCTCACGAATTCTGTGGCGCGAGGGGCCGATCACCGCCGGCTGCGCGGACGACAGCGCGCGGGCACGCTGGATCTTCCATTTCGACGTTCCCACGACCGACGAGACCTACAACGAGGTCATGCACGACGCCCTGTACAACCTTCTGCTCTTCTTCTTCTCAGCGCCGTTCGACATCCGCGCGACCATCGAGGCTACGACGTTCGAGAATGCGTCGTTCTACCAAGTGCTGGAGTTCCGGCTTCCCGACTACGTGCTCACGTTGAACGTACACACAGGCCCGGGCGAGGAACCCGACGTGATGGTCGTGGGGGTCAACGCGTACTCGACGTGCATCTGATGGCACCGAGCACGACGCAACAGCTCATGCTGCGGCGAGTTCAGGCTGCGTCAACAGGCGGTGCACCTGCGTGGCGGCCGCCCGACCGGCCCGGTTGGCGCCGACCGTACTCGCGGACGGGCCGTAGCCGACCAACTGCAGTCGTGGCTCGGCCACCACCCGGGTGCCGTCCATGCGGATCCCGCCGCCGTGCTCACGAATCCCCAACGGTGACAGGTGACCGAGCGCCGCCCGGAAGCCGGTCGCCCACACGATGACGTCGACCGGACTGAACGAGCCGTCGGCCCACACCACGCCGTCGGGGACGATGCGCGAGAACATCGGCACCCGTTCCAGCGCGCCCTTCGCCAACGCCTCCCGGACCACCGTGGTGTAAGCCAACCCCGTCACGCTGACCACGCTGGCCGGTGGCAGCCCGGCACGCACGCGTTCATCGACCTTGGCCACGACGGCCCGTCCGACGTCCGGTGTGAACTCTTCCTCACGGAACTGCGGCGGGCGTCGCGTCGCCCATGTCGTGTTCGCAGCGACGTCGGCGATCTCAGAGAGGATGTGCGCCGCGGAGTTCCCGCCGCCGACGACGACTACTCGCTGACCAGCGAACTCAGCCGGACCCCGGTACTGAGCCGAATGCAGCTGGCGCCCCGCGAAGTCTGCGGCACCGGGGTAGGCCGGCCAATACGGACGTGTCCACGTACCGGTCGCGCTGACCACCGACCGCGCCGCCCACTCGCGCTCGCCAGCACTGACGATCAACCGGTCTCGTGGTCCGCGCCGCACCGACGTCACTCGTACCGGCCGGATGACCGGAAGGTCGAACTTTCGCTCGTACTCGGCGTAGTAGGCACCGACCACGTCCGCCGCCGGTCGATCGTCGTCGTCCGGCGCGTGTGGGCGCTCGAATCCAGGCAGATCGAACACGCCGTGCACCTTCGCCATGGTCAACGTCGGTGGCCGCGACGCCCACGCGCCCCCAGGCCGATCGCCGGCATCCAGGACGACGTAGTCGACGCCCGGCTCATAGCCGAGACGGCGCACATGAAACGCCGTCGACAATCCCGCCTGACCGGCGCCGATGACGACGACGTCAACTTCGGTCATCTCCGTCGCATCCACCACACCAACAACAACGCCACCCGGCTCCGTGCGCTTCCCCTCACGCCACGGCGTCGAGCACCATCGTCAAGCTGAGCCACATGCAAGCGCCGATCGCGACGGCGAAAGTGAACAACCACACCCCCGCCGGAATCGCCGACTGGCGGCTCATCAAGTAGGCATCGGACGACTCGATCCCCCGCCGAGTCCCGTGCGCCTTGACCACGGCCCACAGTCCCCGCACACCCCCGACGTTGAGCAGCCAGGCGAAAGCGAACACGACAACCGTGCACAACCACGCCGACCCGTACCATCCGACCAGCCCGAATGCGAGGCCAGTCAGCACGACGACGGCCACGGTATGCCAGCTGCGCGACAGCAGGAACACCAAGGCCAGGCACGCCACCAGGACCACCAGCGCCAGCCGCGCCCACCCGTTCGCCGCCGCCCAGATCAGCCCGAGCCCTACCAGCGACGGCGTTGGGTAGCCCCACCACATCGTCCACAACGTTCCCAGCGCGCTGTGCGACCAGAAGTTCGTCGCGCCGGACATGTCGCCGTTCACCGTCACGCCGCGAAGGCGGAACCCGGCCGTCAACGCCGCCACCACGTGCCCGAGCTCGTGCACGATGGTCACCGGGTAACCGATGAACCGCCAGGTCACTGGGTGCAGCGCCACCGCGATGGCGGCCAGGCCGATGCCGTAGACGACCTCCGGCGACATCGTCGCCAACGTCTCGTCGACTCGCACTTCGGCGAACCAGTCACGAACGTCCCCGGTCCACCCGCTGAGGGGCGTGGGAGCAGTGTCCGCCACGACGGTCAGGCTCAGACTCTTCGTAGACCTCGCTCAGCTCCCGAGCCGCTCCATGATCAGCTCGCGGGCTCGCTTCGCATCCGCCTGGCCCTTGGTCGCCTTCATGACGGCGCCGATCAGCGCGCCAACGGCACCGTGATTGCCGCCGCGGATCTTCTCTGCCACGTCCGGCATGGCCGCGATGGCGTCGTCGACCGCAGCGCCCAAGGCGGAGTCGTCGGAGACGACAGCCAGTCCGCGCGCCTCGACCACGTCGTCGGGCCCGCCCTCACCGGCCAGGACGCCTTCGACCACCTGGCGGGCCAGCTTGTCGTTCAGCGAGCCGGCGCGGACCAGCTCTTCGACGCGGGCCACCTGCTCCGGGGTGATACCGGCCTCGTCGATCGCGACACCGCGCTCGTTGGCCGAGCGCGAGATCTCACCCAGCCACCACTTTTTCGCCCCGGCCGGATCGGCGCCGGCTTCCACCGTCGCCTCGATCAACGACATCGCGCCGGCGTTGACCACGTCGCGCATCTCGAGATCGGTGAAGCCCCACGCCGCCTGCAGCCGGGCCCGCCGCGCGGCCGGTGCCTCGGGCAACGTCGCCCGCAGCTGCTCGACCCACTCGCGCGAGGGCGCCACCGGAACAAGGTCCGGCTCCGGGAAGTACCGGTAGTCTTCGGCCTCCTCCTTGACCCGGCCGGCCGTGGTCTCGCCGGTGTCCTCGTGCCAGTGACGCGTTTCCTGGATGATCTGCGCACCCTGGTCGAGCAACGCCGCCTGCCGGCGGATCTCGTAGGTGACGGCGCGCTCGACCGAACGCAGCGAGTTGACGTTCTTCGTCTCGGTTCGCGTGCCGAACGTCGTCGTCCCGGCCGGGCGGAGGGAGACGTTCGCGTCGCACCGCAGCTGGCCGAGTTCCATACGCGCCTCGGAGACACCCAGCGCCCGGATCAGTTCACGCAGCTCGGTGACGTACGCGCGGGCGATGGCCGGGGCCAGCGAACCCGGAACCTCGATGGGTTTGGTGACGATCTCGATGAGCGGGATGCCAGAACGGTTGTAGTCCAGCAGCGAGTGGCTCGCCCCGTGGATGCGCCCGGTCGCCCCGCCCACGTGCTCGGACTTGCCGGTGTCCTCTTCCATGTGGGCACGCTCGATGCCGATGCGGTACGTGGACGGTCCGTCGTCGCCGTCCACCGACACGTCCATCCAGCCGTCGAATGCGATGGGCTCGTCGTACTGCGACACCTGGAAGTTCTTCGGCATGTCGGGGTAGAAGTAGTTCTTCCGCGCGAAGCGGCACCACTCGGCGATGCTGCAGTTCAACGCCAGGCCGATGCGAATGGCTGATTCGACGGCCCTACGGTTGACCACCGGCAGCGACCCCGGCAGTCCGAGACACGTCGGGCACACCTGCGAGTTGGGATCGGCCCCGAAGCTCGTGGAGCACCCGCAGAACATCTTCGTGGCGGTGCCGAGCTCGACGTGCACCTCCATGCCCATGACCGGGTCGAACCGGGCGACGGCGTCGTCAAAGGTAGGGAATGTGGCCGGCCCGGCAATGCCAGTCGCGCTCACTCGTTCTCCTCGAGGTCGACCAGACGGTTCGCGTCGTTCTTCTCGTCGCGCATGTCGCGCACGACGATGGCTACGGCGATGGCCGCAGACGCCGCGCTGATGACGGCGTCGGCCATGCGCAGACGATCGCCGTCGTGCCGCGCCTTGGTGAGCGCCCGCACGGCCGAAACCGCGCCGAACGCCGAGCTCGCGAACTTGACCAGGTACTTGACGTTCATGAGATCACCTTCGCACGGGTGGCGGTGGGCGTGAGCTCGGGCGCCTGGTTGAGCAGGGTGCCGCCCCAGGCACCGGCAAAGGCCTGCTCGATGGCCGCCCCGACACGGTACAGCCGGTCGTCGGCCAGCACCGGTGCCATGACGTGCAATCCGACCGGCAAGCCGTCTTCGTCGGCCAATCCGCACGGGAACGACGCCGAGGCGTTTCCGGCCAGGTTGCTCGGGATGGTGCACAGGTCGTTCTTGTACATCGCCAGTGGATCGTCGACCTTCTCACCGATCGGGAAGGCCGTGGTCGGCGTGGTGGGCGACACCAGGACGTCGACCTGTGAGAACGCGGCTTCGAAGTCGCGAGCGATGAGGGTGCGGACTTTTTGCGCCTGCCCGTAGTAGGCGTCGTAGTAACCAGATGACAGCGCGTAGGTGCCGAGCATGATGCGGCGCTTGGCCTCAGCGCCGAATCCGGTTCCCCGGGTGAGGTTCATGACCTCTTCGGCGCTGTGGGTGCCGTCGTCGCCGACGCGCAGCCCGAAGCGCATCGCATCGAAGCGGGCCAGGTTGGACGACACCTCGCTGGGCAGAATCAAATAGTACGCGGCCAGCCCGTAGCTGAAGTGCGGGCACGACACTTCGACGACCTCGGCGCCCATCTTGGACAGTTGGGCCACGGCGTCGTTGAACCGCGCCTCGACTCCGGCCTGGTATCCCTCGCCGCCGAGCTCCTTGACGACGCCGACGCGCAGTCCGCTCAGGTCGCCGTCCGCCCCGCGCCGAGCCGCGCCGACAACGTCGGGCACGGGTTGGTCGATGCTGGTGGAGTCGAGCGGGTCGTGTCCGGCGATGACGCTGTGCAGCAGGGCGGCGTCGAGCACCGTCCGGGCGCACGGGCCGGCCTGGTCGAGGCTGGAGGCGCAGGCGATGATGCCGTACCGGCTGACGCCGCCGTAGGTGGGCTTGACGCCGACGGTGCCGGTGACCGCGGCGGGTTGCCGGATGGATCCACCAGTGTCGGTGCCGATGGCCAGCGGCGCCTCGTAAGCGGCCAGCGCCGCTGACGACCCGCCGCCGGAACCGCCCGGGATCCGGCTGAGATCCCACGGGTTGCGAGTCGGCCCGAACGCGGAGTTCTCCGTGGACGAGCCCATCGCGAACTCGTCCATGTTGGTCTTGCCCAGCACGACGATGCCGGCATCACGAAGCCGCTTGGTGATGGTGGCGTCGTACGGGGGCTGCCAGTTTTCGAGGATCTTCGACCCGGCCGTGGTGGGCATGTCCGACGTGGTGATGACGTCTTTGAGCGCCAGCGGCACGCCGGCCAGTGGCCCGAGTTGCGCACCGGCCGAACGCTTCGCGTCGACCTCGGCGGCAGCGGCGAGTGCTCCCTCGGCATCGACGTGCAGGAATGCGTGCACGCCGGATTCCGGCTCGCCGTCGACCTCGGCGATGCGGTCGAGATGGGCTTGGGTGACCTCGACGGCGCTGAGCTCACCGGAGGCGATGGACGCGGCCAGCTCGGCCGCGCTGCGACGGATGAGGCCGCCCTCGCTCACTGTTCCTCCCCCAGGATTCGCGGCACGCGGAACTTGCCGGCTTCAGCCGCAGGAGCGCCGGCGAGGGCTTCTTGCGGTGTCAGGCTCGGCCGGGGCTGGTCCTCGCGGAAGACGTTCGTCACCGGCAGCGGGTGCGACGTCGGCGGAATGTCGTCGGCAGCGACCTCGGCGACCTGCGTGACCGCTCCGAGTATCTGGTCGAGCTGGCCGGCGAGATGGTCGAGCTCGTCGGGTGCGAGGTCCATGCGAGCCAGCCGCGCCAGATGCGCGACCTCCTCGCGGCTGATCGAGGGCATCGCTGGTGGTACTCCTCCATCGTCGAGAGCAACCCGGCGACGGCGTTGGCCAACCCCGCCCCGGACGTACCGATGTGACTCCGCGATCCTACGTCAGGGGTAGGGCGGTCCCCACCCAGATCACGATGCTGGCCACACCACCAAGACACCGGCTCGCACCGATGTGCACGCCCCGCGCGGCGAACAAGATCAGAACATGTCCATCGCCACAACACCTTCCGCCGCGCCAGCAGCCGCCACGCCTGGGCGAACCTCGCCGGCGACGGCGTCGACCGGGCGCTACCGGGACCAGTTCATCGACGTCTTGCGCGTCGCCGCCATCGTGGCGGTCGTCGCTCAACATTGGCTGATGCCGGTGTTGTCCTACGACAACGGCCGACTGTCCGCCGGAAACGCGTTGACCACGGACGGCGCCTGGGCCATCACGTGGATCAGCCAGGTGATGCCGCTGGTGTTCTTCGCCGGCGGCGCCGCAGCGGCGATGAGCCTGCGCCGCCGATACGTTCGGCTCGGTCAGGGTCCAGCGACATCGTCGGCCTGGCTCGCCGATCGCGTCCGGCGGCTGAGCCTTCCCGTGCTTCCGCTGGCGGCGGTCTGGCTGCCGCTTCCGCACCTGCTGACGTGGCTGGGTGTGCCGGTTCAACCAGTGGCCGCAGGCGCGCACGTCGCGGGACAACTGCTGTGGTTCCTCGCCGCGTATGTCCTGGTCACCGCGTTGACGGCGCCGGCATTGCGGGCACACGACCGATGGCGCGGTGCGGAGATGGTGATCCTGGCCGCGGGCGCCGTGGCCGTCGACGTCGTTCGCTTCACCGTGGCAGGCGGCGCGGGCGGCACGTCGGCTGACGTGCTGGGCTACGTGAACGTGGTGTTCGTGTGGGCGGCGATCTATCAGGCGGGCATCATGTACGCCTCCGGTGGGCTGGATCGCCTGCGCGGCCGAACGGCCTGGCTGACCGCAGCGGCCGGCTACGGCGTCGCGGCGCTCATGGTGGCATTCGGCCCCTACCCGGCCAGCATGATCGGGATGCCGGGTGCGCCGATGTCGAACATGAACCCGCCGACCGCGGTGTTGCTCGCCGTCGCCGTCGGGCAACTGGGTCTGGCACTTGCCCTGCGGCGCGGGATCGAGAGGTGGGCGAGCTCGGCCCCGGTGGCGCACGCGGTGACTGTGCTCTCACGACGGCTCATGACGATCTACGTGTGGCACACCCCGGCGCTGGTCGCCGTCGCCGGTGTCGCCGTCATCGGCCTCGGCATCGACACGCCCGCGCCGTTCAGTGAACCGTGGCGCGAGCAGATGGGGTGGTGGCTGCTGAGCCTGTTCGCCGTGCTCGCCGTACTCACGCAGGTGTTCGGCAGGTACGAGCGTTCACCGTCGCCGACGGCGCACGCACGCCCCGGCCGCGTGGTCGCCGCGTCGACTCTCGTCGGCCTCGGGCTCTTGACGCTGACGCTCACGGGCTTCGGGCCGCTCGACGGGCAGACACTACAGCTCGGCGCGCCGCTGGCCGGCTCACTCGCCGTCGTGGTGGGGACAGCCCTACTGCGGATTCACCAGGTGCCCGGCTCGGTCGCGCTCGAAGAACACGGGAGGCTGAAGGCATGAACAGCCTAGTGACGTCCCGGCCACGCGCGAGCTGGCATCAGGCAGGCCGCGACGTCGGTTACCTGTTGCCCGGACTCGTGATCGGCATCCCCGCCTTCGTCATCACGGTGACCGGCTTCTTCCTCGGCTTGGGCCTGTTCGTCCTCGCCTTCGTCGGCCTGGTCGTATGGGTGGCCACACTCGGCACGGCGCGCGGGTTCGCCACAGCCGATCGAGCGCGGGTGTCGGCCATGGAGGGCCGTGTCGTGGAACCGGTCGTGCGCCGCCCGGTCCGCGGTTCGGGCCTGGGCCGGCTGTTCAGCATCATCGCCGACCCGATGGCCTGGCGAGAGTTCTTGTACTGCATCATCATCCTGCCGGTCCGCACGGTCACCTGGTCACTGACCATCACATGGCTGGTGGGAGCACTCGCGGGACCGACGTACGTGCTCTACGAGTGGGCGCTGCCGCGCGACGACGACGGTGGCGGACTGGCCTGGCTGCTCGGCTTCGACGGCCGGCTGCCGGACATCGCACTGAACACGGCCATCGGCCTGGTGTTCCTGTTGACCTTGCCCTATGTGCTGCGGGCGCTGGCGCTGGCCGAGTCGTCGCTGGTGTGGGGGTTGCTGACGAACGAGAACGCCGAGCTGCGGGCCCGCGCCGATCATCTCGACCGTAGCCGCAGCGCGGTCGTCCAGGCCGAGGTGGAGACGCTGCGCCGGGTCGAACGCGACATCCACGACGGCCCCCAACAACGCCTCGTCCGCCTCACCATGGACCTCGAATCCGCCCAACGCCGCTTCCACGACGACCCCACCACCGCGCTCCCCCTCGTCGAAGGCGCCGTCACCCAGACCAAGGAAGCTCTCGCCGAACTACGCGCCGTGTCCCGCGGCATCGCCCCACCCATCCTCGCCGACCGCGGCCTACCCGCGGCGCTCGCGGCCGCCGCCGCACGCTCCCCCATTCCCACCACCGTCGACACCAACCTCGACACCGGCGAACGACTCCCCACGTCCATCGAAAACGCCGCCTACTACGTCGTCACCGAAGCGCTCACCAACGCCGCCAAACACTCCGGTGCCACCCACTGCACCGTGACCGTCGACCGCGCCGACCACACCGTGCACGTCACCATCACCGACAACGGCCGCGGCGGCGCCCACCCCGGGAAAGGTCACGGCCTCACGGGACTCACCGACCGCCTCGCCGGCGTCGACGGAAACCTCGAGATCACCAGCCCACCAGGCGCAGGGACGGTCGTCGACGCCCAACTCCCGCTCCCGTCGGCCCGCGCTACGAGACACTGATTCGATGAACACGACTGAGCGCGACGGCCCCGAGGTCAGCTGGCGCCAACTCGTCCTCGACCTTGGCTACCTGTTGCCGGGGTTACCCATCGCCATCGTGTCGTTCGTCTCCATGCTCGTCGGCTTCGTGCTGGGGGTGGGCCTGTTCGTGCTGGCCTTCGTCGGCTTGGCGATCATGGTGGCCACCTTGGCCGGCGCCCGGCGCCTCGCGCAGTTCGAACGCGCCCGTGTGGGCTGGATGGAGGGCCGGGCGGTCGGGCCGGTCTACTACCTGCCGCCGGAACGGACCGGACTGGCCCGCCTGCTCGACTACCTGCGCGACCCGCAGAGTTGGCGGGACTGGGGCTACTGCCTGCTGATCCTCCCGCTCCGGCTGCTCACCTGGACGCTCACGATCGCGTGGACCGCGCTCTCCCTGGCACTCGCGCCGCTGGTGCTGCTGGCGTGGGCGATCACCGGCCGCAGCGGCCTGCAGGGGCTGCCATGGGTGCTGGCCATCACGGTGCGCGGCCTCGCGGCAGTGGAGTCGTCCATCGCCTGGCTGCTGTTGACGAACGAGAGCGCCGCGCTCCGGGCACGTACCGAGGCGCTGAGCCGCAGCCGCGAGTCGGCGGTGCAGGCCGAGGCGGACACGCTACGCCGAGTGGAGCGCGACATCCACGACGGACCCCAACAGCGGCTCGTGCGCCTCACGATGGACCTCGAATCCGCCCAGCGTCGGATCGACGAGGATCCGGCGACGGCACTGCCTCTCCTCGAGGGTGCCGTGCTCCAGACGAAGGAGGCACTCGCCGAACTGCGAGCGCTGTCGCGCGGTATCGCCCCGCCGATCCTCAACGATCGCGGACTGCCCGCGGCGCTCGCCGCTGCGGCGGCTCGCTGCCCGATTCCGACCACGCTCGACATCGAGCTGACCGACGACGAGCGCCTGTCGCCCTCGGTGGAGAACGCCGCCTATTTCGTCGTCGCCGAAGCGCTCACCAACGCCGCCAAGCACAGCGGCGCACACCAGTGCACGGTCTCCGTCGCCAAGGTCGCCGACCGCCTCCATGTCCAGGTCATCGACGACGGCCGCGGCGGCGCCCACCCCGGTAAGGGTCACGGCCTGGCCGGGCTGAGCGACCGCCTCACCGGCGTCGACGGGCGGCTCGACGTCAGCAGCCCGCCAGGGCACGGCACGACGATCGACGCCGAGCTCCCGCTGCCACCCTCCGTCTGACCGACGCAGGGACCTGGCAGGATGAGCGGGTGCGCGTCGTACTGGCTGAAGATTCCATGCTGCTGCGTGAAGGGCTCGTGCGATTGCTCGACGAGGCCGGAGCGGAGGTCGTGGACGCCGTGGGCGACGGCGATGCCCTCGTGTCGTCGGTGGTCGAGCATCGCCCCGACGTCGCCGTGGTGGACGTGCGGATGCCGCCGTCGTTCACCGACGAAGGGCTACGCGCCGCGCTGGCCGCCCGCAGCCAGGTCCCCGGTACCGGCGTGCTGGTGCTCTCGCAGTACGTCGAGGAGTCCTACGCCGGTGATCTGCTGGCCAGTGGCGAAGGCGGCGTCGGCTATCTGCTGAAGGACCGGGTGTCGGCGCTGGCCGACCTGTCCGACGCGCTGGAGCGGGTGGCTTCGGGCGGCACGGTGCTCGATCCGGAAGTCGTCGCGCAGTTGTTCGCCCGGCGACGCAAGGACCCGCTCGAGACGTTGACCGCACGCGAACGCGACGTGCTGGCCCTGATGGCCGAAGGCCGGACGAACGTCGCCATCGCCCGGATCCTGGTGGTCTCGCTGGGGGCGGTGGAGAAGCACATCTCGTCCATCCTCACCAAGCTCGACCTCGCGCCGTCCGACGACGACCATCGGCGCGTGCTGGCGGTCTTGGCGTGGTTGCAGTCCGAACATTAGCGGCGCCGCGGCCTCTGGTTGTGACACTCTTGGGCGCGTGGCATATCTGTTGCGAGTGATCGCCCCAGACCGACCCGGCGTACTCGGCGCAGTGGCCTCGGCCGTAGGCGCGGCGGGCGGAGACATCGTCGGTATCGATGTCGTCGAGCGTCGCAACGATGCGACGGTGGTCGATGATTTTCTGGTGGACCTGCCGGCTGGCCGGTTTCCCGACACGCTGGTCACGGCCTGCCGCTCGATCGAGGGCGTGGACGTGGAGTTCGTCGGCCAGTACCACCAGGGCGCGAGCCTGCACCGTGACCTCGAGGCCGTGGATGAGATGACCGAGGATCCGCGCCACGCGATGAACGTGCTGGTGCGTCTGCTGCCCGGTATCTTCCGCTCCGGCTGGGCGCTGCTGCTTGCCGCCGACGGCTCGACCATTCGGGTCGAACAAGGCAGCGGGGGCGCTCCGGAGGCCGAGGGTTTCGACGTGCCGTGGCTGCCGATGACCGAGCCGCGCCGCATCGACGGTGACGAAGCGTGGGCGCCGGAATCGTGGCGCGACGTCGTGGCGGTGGGCGCTCCGGTGGCCGACACCGGCCAGGTGGTCGTGTTCGGCCGTAATGGCGGACCACGCATCCTCGACTCGGAGTTCGCGCGCCTGGTGCATTTGGTCGCGCTCGCCCAGATCATCAGGCGCGGTGGGACGTCATCCAGCGGCGGCCAAAGCGAACGGCAGGACCTGGCCGGCACCGGCACGGCGTAATTCGCGGCCCGCGACGGTGATCGTCCAGCGGGAGTCGACGAGGTCGTCGATCAGCAGGACAACCGGTTCCGGGCCCAGTTCAGCAAGCGCACCGCCCAACTGGGGGCCGGCTCGCCAGGCGTTCCATACCGCGGCCAACCGGAAGGCGCTGTTGCCGCCGGGCTCGCCCTCGCCCGGCCCAGCGCCGACCACGTCCAGGCTGCCGAGATCGGCCAGCCGGCCCACCGAAGCCAGGTGCCGACCGACGGAGTCGATCAGCTGGCCGTGCCGCCGCGACGGGACAGTGACCACGGCTTGCGGTCGACGGTCCCAGTCCCATTCGCGCAGTACGTCGACGCAGGCCGCCAGCACGGCTTCCGGTGCGGGGGCGTCGTCGGCCGCCAGCAACGCGCGCAGCCGCTGACCCCACCCCAGGTCGGTGAGCCGGGCGACGACACGGCCCGGTTCGACTCGCTCGTCTGCGCTGATCTTGCCGCGAACGTCGACCCCGAGCCGCGCCATGCCCGACGGCCATTGCGCACGTGGCTCGAGGAGCACTCCGGCGCGCCCCAACGTGACTCGGGCAGCCGTACGCGCCTGCTCGGGAACGTCGTCGGCGTACCAGGGCCCCACGCACACGTCGCAGCGGCCGCACGCCACGGCGCTCGGGTCGTCGAGCGCGTTCTGCAGGAAAGACATGCGGCACTGCTCGCCGCGTTGATACGCCAGCATCGAGCGCGCCTCGGCCGCACGCGCCTGCGCCACCCGTTCGTAGCGCTGTGCGTCGTAGTACCACGGCCGGCCGGTGGTCTCCCAGCCACCGCGCACCCGCCGGACCGCGCCGTCGACGTCGAGCACTTTGAGCAGCAGCTCCAACCGGGTCCGGCGGATGTCGACGTGTGCCTCGATGGCCGCCGTGGACATCGCCGCCCCCGCATCGGCCAGGGTGGACAGCACCGCGCGCGCCTGGTCTTCACGCGGCATGGACACCGTGGCGAAGTACTGCCAGATGTCGGCGTCTTCAGCGGCGGGAAGCAGCAGCACGTCGGCGCGCTCGGTGGCCCGGCCGGCCCGCCCGACCTGCTGGTAGTACGCCACTGGCGACGACGGCGCACCGAGATGGACGACGAAGCCGAGGTCGGGTTTGTCGAAGCCCATACCGAGGGCGCTGGTCGCCACCAACGCCTTGACCTCGTTGGCCAGCAGCGCTCGCTCAGCCTCCACCCGCTCGGCCGGGTCGGTGCGCCCGGTATAGGCGCGTACCGGGTATCCGGCTTCGCGCAGCAGCGCCGCGGTGTCTTCAGCGGCCGAGACCGTCAGGGTGTAGATGATGCCGCTGCCGGGCAGGTCGCCGAGGTGCGCAGAGAGCCAGGCCAACCGGTGCTCGGCGGAGTCCAGAGCGAGTACGCCCAGGCGCAGGCTGCTCCGCGCGAGCGAGCCGCGCACCGTGGTGACCTCGACACCGCCGCTACCGAGCTGCTCGACGACGTCGGCCACGACCCGCCCGTTGGCCGTCGCCGTGGTGGCGAGGACCGGCGTCTCGGACGGCAGCGTGTCGAGCAGGTCGCGGATGCGGCGATAGTCGGGCCGGAAGTCGTGCCCCCAGTCGGAGACGCAATGCGCTTCGTCGACGACGATCAGGCCGGCGCCGGCGGCGAGCGCGGGCAGCTGCTCGTCACGGAATCGCGGATTGTTCAGCCGCTCCGGACTCACGAGCAGAACATCGACGGCGTCCTCGGCCAGCGCCGCGGAGATCTCGCCCCACTCTTCGGCGTTGGCGGAGTTGATCGTGACCGCGCGGACGCCGGCTCGCTCGGCGGCGGCCACCTGGTCGCGCATCAGCGCCAACAGCGGCGAGACGATGACCGTCGGGCCGGCTCCCCGGCGCCGTAGCAATGCGGTGGCCACGAAGTACACCGCGGACTTGCCCCACCCCGTCCGCTGCACCACGAGAACACGGCGGCGATGCTCGACGAGGTCGCGGACGGACTCCCACTGACCATCCCGAAACCGTGCGCCGGGGTCGCCGACGAGGCGCTGCAACAGCGCCTCGGCCTCCTGCTCCAACGTCTCGGCCTCACCTGCGGCGACACTCACGTCTGGCCTGCCTGTTGCTCGGCGTGCTCGGCGGCGGCCTCGGGACCGGACTCGAGTAGTACCCGGAAGCCGGCTTCGTCGAGCACGGGCACTCCGAGCTGCAGCGCCTTGTCGTACTTGGACCCGGCGTTCTCGCCCGCCACGACGAACGACGTCTTCTTTGATACCGATCCTGACGCCTTACCGCCGCGCGCCAGGATGGCCTCCTTCGCGTCGTCGCGGGAGAACTGTTCGAGTGATCCGGTCACGACGACGGTGACCCCCTCGAGCGTGCGCGGTACGGAGTGGTCCACCTCGTCGGCCATGCGCACACCGGCCTCGCGCCACTTTCGCACCACCTCGCGGTGCCAGTCGACGGCGAACCATTCCTTCACCGAGGACGCGATGGTCGGGCCCACGCCGTCGACGGCGGCGAGCTCGTCCTCGCCGGCCTCGATGATCGCGTCCATGGAGCCGAACGCGTTGGCCAGCGCGCGAGCGGCGGTGGGGCCGACATGGCGGATGGACAGCGAGACCAGCACTCGCCACAGCGGCTGTTCCTTGGCCTTGCGGAGGTTGTCGAGCAATCGTCGGCCGTTGGCGGTCAGCTCACCCTTGGTGGTGGCGAACAGCGGAACCCGCAGCAGATCGGCTTCGTCGAGCGAGAACAGGTCGCCCTCGTCGGTGATCACACCGGCCTCGATCAGCGCGCCGCCGGCCTCCCAACCCATCGCCTCGATGTCGAAACCGCTACGGCTGGCCAGGTAGAACAGCCGCTCGCGCAGTTGCGCCGGGCACGATCGCGCATTGGGGCAACGGATGTCGACGTCGCCTTCTTTCGACGGCGCCAGCGTCGTGCCGCAGGCGGGGCATTCGGTGGGCATCACGAACTCCCGCTCGGTGCCGTCACGCTTCTCGAGCACCGGGCCGAGAATCTCGGGGATGACGTCGCCGGCCTTGCGCAAGACCACGGTGTCGCCGATGAGGACGCCCTTGCGCTTGACCTCCGAGGCGTTGTGCAACGTCGCGTTCTCCACCGTGGACCCGGCGACCTTGACCGGTTCCATGACGCCGTACGGCGTGACCCGTCCGGTACGCCCGACGTTGACGCGAATGTCGATGAGCTTCGTGGTGACCTCTTCGGGCGGGTACTTGTAGGCGATGGCCCACCGCGGAGCTCGCGACGTGGAGCCGAGCTGGCGCTGCAGATCGACCTGGTCGACCTTGACGACGACGCCGTCGATCTCGAACTCCAGATCGTGGCGGTGCTCGCGGTAGTACTCGATGTACTCGCGCACGGCCTCGAGGTCGGGCACCACCCGCACGCGGTCGCTGACCGGGAGCCCCCACACGCGCAACGCCTCGTAGGCCTCGGACTGGTAGCGCACCTCGAAGCCGTCGCGACGGCCGAGGCCATGGCAGACCAGCGTGAGCCGCCCGAGATTGCGCCGGGCCCGTTCGTACTCCTCCAGGACCCGCTCGTAAGCAGTCTGCGACCGTCCGGTGTTGCCGGCTGCCTCGGCGCGAGCGCGCGCGGCGTCGAGCTTCTCGCGCCGACGGTCCATTCGCTGGCGCAGGACTCCGGCGCCGGAGTTGCGCGCGTTCGCGAACAGCGGCAGACCGAGTTCGGCGCGCTCGGCATTGATCGCCTCGAACTCGGACCTGGGGAACACCGCCTCGCCCCGGACTTCGACCACGCCGGGGACGGGGTACTCGTCGCTGCCGGTCAACTCGTCCGGGATGGCATCGACGAACTGGGCGTTGTAGGTGATGTCCTCGCCGACGCGGCCGTCGCCGCGCGTGGCCAGCGAGGCCAGCCGTCCGTCCCGGTAGACGATGTCGACCGCGAGGCCGTCGACCTTGGTCTCGCACAAGTACCGCGCACCGGTGCCGACCTCGCGTTCGACCCGGCGCGCCCACTCGGTGAGATCGTCGTGATTGAACGCGTTGTCGAGGCTGAGCAGGCGTTCGAGGTGCTCGACCGGCGGCCACGACGCCTCGCCCCCGCCGGCCTCGGTGACCGGAGCACCGACCTTCTGCGTGGGCGAATCGGGCGTTCGCAACGAGGTGTATTCGGCCTCGATGGCCTCGAGCTGATGCATCAGCTCGTCGAACTCGGCATCGCTGATGGTCGGCGTGGCGAAGTAATACCGCTGCCGGTGCTCCTCGATCTCCTGAGCCAGGGCAGCGTGGCGCTCGCGGACGTCGGACGGGACGTCGTTGATGTCGGCTGGCAGGTCAGCAGGCTCGGTCGTCACAAACACAGACGTTACTGCCTGCCTCCGACGATGTCCCTCGGCGACGCCTGCTCCCGGCCGACGAACAAGGCCAGAGCGATCCCACCGGCCACGGCGGAGCCCGTCATGGCCGTCGCCGTCGCGAGACCGTCGTTGCCCAGGGCGCCGACAACTACGGCCACCAATGCTCCGAAACTGAACCGGATCGCACCGATGACCGCTGCGGCGGTGCCGGCATTGTCACCGTGCCTCGACAGCGCGAGCGCCTCGGTGTTCGGGACGACGACCGCTCCTGCGGCGAGCATGCCCAGCACCGGGACGACGAAGCCGAGCAGGCTGCCGATTTCGGCCACCTGCAGCGTGGCCAGCACGAGCCCCGTGGCCGCGGTCCAGGCTGACGCTACACGCGCCACTACCGGCGGGCTGAACCGGCGAAGCAGCAACGGGTTGAGTTGCGCTCCGCCGATCATCGCGACCGCCGAGACGCCGAAAAGCAGGCCGAACTGCTGCTCGTCGAGGCCGAATTGCTGTTGCAGCACGAAGCTGCTCCCGGCCACGTAGGAGAACATCGCCCCGAAGGTCAACCCGCCGGCCAGCGCCAACAGGACGAACTGGCCGTCTCGGAGAATCGACTGGTAGCCGTGCCACACCTGGGCCAGTCCGGCCGGCGGCCGCCGCTGCGGCGGATGCGTCTCCGGCAGCGCCGCGGCCGCGCCGACCATCAAGGCGATGCCGAGCACGGCCAGTGCACCGAACACCCACCGCCACGAACCAGCGAGCAGCACCGCACTGCCCAGGATGGGTGCCAGGATCGGCGCAGCGCCCATGACGAGCATGAGCCGAGAGATCGCCGTGGCGGCAGCACGCCCCTCGAACAGGTCACGCACGACGGCCACCGCGACGACGGTGGCCGCCGCCGCCCCCAGGCCCTGGAGTACCCGCAACCCGCCCAGGACCGAGATGTCCCACGCCACAGCGGCCAACAGCGAAGCCACGACGTGCAAGGCGAGCCCGGCCAGCAACGGCCGTCGCCGACCCGCGGAGTCGGACACCGGACCGACGAACAGCTGGCCGAGTCCCAGGCCGAGCAAGGTACCGGTCAGGGTGAGCTGCACAAGAGGTTCGGTGGTGTCGAGATCGCCGACGATCGCCGGTAGGGCCGGCAGATACATGTCGATGGTGAGCGGACCGACGGCGACGAGCGCGCCGAGCATCATGATGATGCTCGTGGATCTGAGCCGGACGCCTCCATCGGGCTTGGTCGCGGCGTTCGCCTCGGGTTGTCCGTGACTCCGATTGTCGATCATGCGGACAGCCTGCCGCTGAGAACCCAGGCTCTGAATAATCGAAGATCGGAACTAGTTGCGCGATAGTCCAGGCGCAGCTCAGGCGGTGACCATGTCGGTCACCGCACGCCCGGTCGACCGGGCCAGCTCGTAGGCCTGCCGCGCCCATTGCGGATCCGCCCCGCCCAGGCCGCACGACGGCGTCACCACCGTGCGGTCCAGCATCCCCGCCGGGTCCTGGTCCAGGCGGCGCCACAGGCCCACGACCCGTTGAGCCAGTTCCCGGTCCGACGGTGCCGTCGTCGGCCGAAGCGACGGGACCACGCCCGGCCACAACGCCAGCCCCGTGTCCACGGCGTGGGCCAGCTCACCGAGCACCGCGTCGTCCAGCTGAGCAACGTCGACGGCGACGGCGACGGCTCCGGCCTGCTGCAGCAGGAGCACCGGCACGGTGCGAGCGCAGCAGTGCACGACCACCGGCACGCCGGCCGCTG